>CAYGTG010000956.1:0-3667 GCA_964352485.1 uncultured Nannocystaceae bacterium
GGGATGGGGGTGGTCTACGCCGCCTACGATCGCAAGCGATCGGCCGAGGTCGCGCTCAAGACCCTGAAGATTCGCGATGCGGAGTTTCTCTACCTGATCAAGCGAGAGTTCCGGGCGCTGACGGACTTCAGCCACCCGAACCTCGTCACACTCCACGAACTCGTCGTCGATGAGGAGCTCGCCTTCCTCACCATGGAACGGGTGCACGGCGTGCATTGGCTCGACTGGGTCCGCCCCGGTGGAACCCTCGACCACGCTCGGCTGCTGGACGGCCTCGTTCAGCTGGTTCGGGCGCTTCATCACCTCCACCGTCATGGGCTCGTTCACCGCGACGTGAAACCGACCAACGTCATGGTCACCGCGGACGGCCGGCTGAAGCTGCTCGACTTCGGACAGGCGTTGGGGGCTCGCTCCCGCCCCGATCCGTCCGACAGCGTCGTCGTGGGAACGCTCGGCTACCTCTCGCCGGAGCAAGCCAGCGGCCAACCCGTCACCGCGGCCTCGGACTTCTTTGGACTGGGCGTCATCTTGTACGAAGCGATGACGGGGTGCACCCCGTGGCCAGACGTGGATGCCCGACAACTCCTCGAACAGAGGGTCTGTGCCGAACCCGCGCTCGCGTTTGGCCAGGACGAGGAGGACGAGGAGCAAGGCGCCCTCGCCCCCCTGGACCTCCTGTGCCTCGACCTGAGGCTCCCCGACCCAGAGCTGCGACCCAGCGCAACCGAGATTCTCCGTCGGTTGGGCGCCCGTGAACTCGGCAGCGAGTCAGACACCCGAAGCACCTTCGTCGGGCGAACCGTCGAACGCAGCCGGCTCGCGGCTGCCGTCGAAGGTGGACTCCAAGGTGTTACGCCGCGGCTGCTTCTGGTCCGAGGGCAGTCCGGGACCGGGAAGAGTGCAATGTCTCGCGCCCTGCTCGACGCCCATGCGGAGGCCCAACACGCATTGATCTTGCGGGGACAGTGTTACGAGCGAGAGACCGTCCGCTACTCGGGGGTGGACGCGGTGATCGACGCCCTTCGCGCCTACCTGCTCGAGCTCGAGCCACAGGATCTTGAGCTGCTGCTTCCGGGTCGCTCCGCTGCGCTTGCCGTCGCGTTTCCTGTGGTCGAGGACCTGATCGCCCCCGCAGCAGGCGACCTCCCGACCGACCCGCTCGAGCTTCAGCGTGCGGCCAGCGACGCGTTCCGTGAGCTCATCGTCCAGCTCTCGAAGACGCAGCCGGTGATTCTATTCATCGACGACCTGCACTGGTGCAGCGATGAGACCACCAGGCTGCTGCTTCATTTGCTGCAGGCACCATCAGACTCGGGGTTCGTCATCGTAGGGACCTATCGCGCCGAAATGCTCGAGCGTTCCTCCAGTCTCGCCACCTTGCGCGACCAAAGCCACGCCCGAGACGACCTGTGGGAACTCCACCTGGAGACCCTGCCCTACGAGGAAGCGTGTCGCCTTGCAACTCGTCTGCTCGGGCTGGCGCTACCCGACGACATCTGTGACGAGATTGCCCGAGAATCGGGAGGGAACCCGCTCTTCGTGGAAGAGCTCGCTCGTCATGCGGCCAACACCGACGCGGTTCGTGGCGCCGGGCGCCTGGGTCTCGAAGCGATGACTCAGACTCGCCTTCACGGCCTCCCCAATACGGCACGAGAGCTTCTCAACGTCCTCGCCGTAGCAGGAGGCCCTCTGACCCAACGCATTGCGATCGAGGCATCCGCATCGCCAACCGACGCCAGCGAGAGCTTGGCCGAGCTGCGCGCCCAGCACTTCGTGCGAACCTTCGGTCCTGGCCCCGACGACGCGCTTGAGGTCTATCACGGCCGGGTTCGCGACGCGGTGCTCCAGCTGCTGAGCGAAGGACAGCGGGCCGAACATCACCTCGCGCTGGCCACCACCCTCGAGCGCGCGGGCGCCGATCCCGAAACGCTCGCGTTTCACTTCGCCCGTTGCGGTCAGACCGACGCCGCCGTCACCTACCTGCGCCAAGCGTCTCAACTCGCCTCTCAGGCACTGGCCTTCCGGCGCGCCGCCGACCTGGCGCAGGAGGCTCTCGAGCTCCTGGAGAACTCCGACGACCTCCCGCTTCGCGCCGCACTGGAGGCGGAGCTCGGCGAGGCGCTGAGCAACGACGGACACGGCGCCGATGCTGCCGAAGCCTACCTCCGCGCTGCGGCAGCCACGGCGGACGATGCGGTCGAGCTCCGCCGGCGCGGTGCCGAGCAGTACCTGCGGAGTGGACACGCCGCCGAGGGACTCCCGCTGCTCACGGAGGTTCTGGAGGCGGTCGGGCTCGGCCTCGCCAGGAGTCCCAAGCGCGCGATTGGGTCCTGGCTGCTGCAACGCGCCTCGATCGCGCTCACCGGAACCGACTTCACGCCCCGCGCTGAGGCCAACCTGGACCCGCGTGCCCTCCTGCGGGTCGACATCTGCTGGACGGCCGCCACCGGGCTCCCGTCCGTCGATGTCTTCCTCGGACAGGACATGCAGGCGAGGCACCTGCGGCTCGCGCTCCAGCTCGGGGAGCCCGGGAGGGTTGCTCGGGCGCTCAGCCTCGAGATTCTCTACGGTGCCACGTCCGGAACCCGCAACGTCGAACGCGTCAACGCCCTCATCGCGCGCGTCAGCAGCATCGCACGCGACGTTGGATCACCGCACATCGACGGCCTGCTCGCCCTGGCCTCGGGCGTGGCCTGCGTCTACCGCGGAGAGTTCTCCGAGTCTATCGAGTCCCTCTCCCGCGCCGAGGAGACGTTCCGCTACCACTGCACCGGGGCCGCATGGGAGCTCTCGTTCACCAATACCTTCGACGTCCTCGCGCGACTGTACCGGGGCGACTTTGCCCGCCTGGTCGCGACGCTCGAGGTCGCGACCAGCGACGCGCGTGCCCGGGACGACGTGTTCACCATGCTCATGGTGCGACTCGGATACGACTACCTGCGCCACATCATCGCCGACCAACCCGATCGCGCCCGAGCCCAGCTCGAAGCCGCGCAAGCGTGGCGCCCCGAAGAAGCCGCGAACCCCACGTTCCGCTTCACGATGCTGATGGCATTGGGCCGCATTGAGCGCTACGCAGGACGGCGGGCCGAGGCCTACGCATGCTTCGTGGAGCACCACGCTGCTGTGCGCAAGTCCATGATGCTCACCAAGCAGCCCTTCCTGCTGTACTTCTGCTTCGAGCGGGGAAGCGGAGCCTTGTGGGCAGCACATGCGGCGGATGGGGCCGAACGCGACCGGCTGTTGGCTGTGGCCCGAAAAGACTGTGCCAAGATTCGCGGCGAGAAGACCCGGTGGGGCACGGTCTTCGTCGGGCTGCTCGAGGGCAGTCTGTTTGCCGCCAGCGGTGAGCCCGACCGCGCGGAGCAGAGCCTCGATACCGCGCGAGCCCAAGCCGACGCCTGCGACATGCGGCTCTACGCGGCCTCGGCCCAGGTTCGCCGCGACGAGCTCGCCGCGCGCCACAACCACGACTTCACTGCGTTCGAATCCGAGGGTGTCGATGCGCCGGCGCGCATGGTCAACATGCACGCGCCGCCCGTGCTCGGCTGGTGAGCTCGGCGTGCTAGGCCTAGGGGCCGTCCCCAACTCGGTGGAATGGTCAGGGGGGGGCAGCAGAGTCCAGGCCAAGGCACGAAGAGGGCGTTTGTCGGGCACAAGCAACCGA
>CAYGTG010000957.1:0-3665 GCA_964352485.1 uncultured Nannocystaceae bacterium
ATTCAACGTCTACTTCTACTTCAAGCCATTCACCGACTTCGGTGTCGCCAAGGCCCCGCCGCCGGCCGTGGACGGCGCTCCGCCGCCTCCCCCGACCATCAAGCCGCTGGACGAGTATCAGGAGCAGCTTCGCTATTTGCGGGACGCCATGCAGGCCGAGGTCGCCGATCCGTCTGCCAAAGAGAACACCGCAGAGAAGGTCAAGACCGCCCGGTCCAAGACCAAGTCGCTGCTCGACGCCGAGACGAGCAACGTCTGGACCCCCACTCTGGAGCGCCTGCTGTTGCCCCCCATCGAGTTGGCCGGCTCGACCATCAAGACCAACGTCGCCACTGGAGTCATGAGCAAGTGGTGCAGCGAGGTTGAAGCAGAGTTTGGCGCCTCGTTGGCGCAGGGCTACCCGTTCAACCCCACCGGAGATCCTGTCGCACTCGACGACCTGACCGATTTCTATCACCCCAAAGATGGCTCTCTTTGGCAGTTCTACGACAAGGTGCTCGAAGCCTCGATCCCCAGACGCGGCAAGAAGTTCGTCCTCGCCCCCCGCGGAGCCACTGGCAGCACCTACCAGCGCACGGCGGGCGACTTCCTGTACGCCAGCGAGCAAATCTCCAAGTCGATGTTTCCGCGGGGCTCCGCCGACCCCTTGGTGGAGTTCGAGGTGACCATCAAGGGCTCGCCTGCGATGACCAAGGCGTTGTTCACGATCGACGGGGAAACCGTCACCTACCGCACCGGTCCGCTGACTTCACACCCCATGCAGTGGCCAGGAGACAAGTCCCCCGGCGCCAAGCTCGAGGTGCAGGGCTTCGAGACGAAGGACACCCTCGAGTTCCCCGGCGAGTGGGGCCTGATGCAGCTGCTCGAGCAGGCCAAGGTCGTCCGCGGAGCGCCAGGCACCCGCAAGTTCAAGGCGGTGTGGGACTTCTCAGGTGCAAAGCTGGGCAGCCTCGAGATCATCTTCGAGGCGCGCAGCGTCAACACCCCATTCTTCGGTCTCGGGGGACGCAGCAAGTTCATGTCGATCTTCAGGGCCTCAGCCGTCCGGCCTCCCCGGTCGATCATCGCGAGTGGAGGCGCATGCAAGCGCTAGGTGGCGTCAATTCGGCTTCTCTCGGCGCTCCAAGGATGCCTATGATAGGGCGGTCCAGAGTTCCGCGGTGTCAACCCGCGGCTCGCTCCGGGGAGAAGTAGAACGAATGGCCAAACGGCGTGCACATCGAGTCGTGTGGGGCGAAGGGCTTCTGGTCTGCCCGCAGCACTTCCAGCAGCAAGAGCTCTATTTCAACGAGCTCGTTGAGGCTCGAGCAACGTGGCCCAACGCGTACGCATGGGGGCTCACCAAGCTGGAGCTCGACGCGGTCGCACTCAAGACCGGCGAGTTCGGGATCAAGTCGATCCAGGCCGTGATGCCCGGAGGGACGGCCGTGGACCTCGACGAAGGCGATCCAGGGCTCCCAGGCGCTCGGCCCATCGGCGCTGCGTTCGAATCGACCGCCGCCGTGCTCGAGGTCTTTGCGGGAGTCCCCAACGTACAGGAGGGCTCCGAGAACTACGGCTCTGCGGACGCCGGTGCATCGCCGCGAAGCTTCGAGACTTGGTCGCGCGACGTCCTCGACCTCGTCGACGCCGCGACCGAGGTCAGCGTGTCTTTCGCACGACCGAAGCTTGTCCTCCTGTTCGGAAGCGAGAACCGAGACCACTTTCAAGTGATCAAGATCGCCGAGCTTCGACGAGATGACTCCGGCGGTTTCGAGCTCACGAACGACTTCGTGCCGACGTGCCAGCGGCTGTCCGGAGCAAGCCCGCTTCGAGCGTGGACCTCGGACTTGCTCAAGCTGATGGTCGCCAAGCGTCGCGCCATCTCTGGCGCGCTTCGGCAGGTCGACTCCTCTCGCATCGAGTTCACCGCCCAGGACGTGACGCGGTCACTGCAGCTTGCGGCCATCGCCTCGCAGATTCCGCTGGTTCGGCACTTCTCCGAGTCCCCTGAAGGCACGCCCTTCGAGCTCTACAAGACGTTGAGCCAGCTCGCCGGGCACCTCACCACGTTCTCGGCCGACATCGCGCCCGAAGAGCTGCCCACCTACAAACACAGCGACCTGCGAGAGACGTTCTCCTCGCTGTTCAGCAAGCTTCGCTCGCTCCTCGAGTTGGCGATGGCCGAGAACTTTCTCGAGGTCGCTCTCGAGGCGCGGCGAGACGGCATGTGGATCGCGATGCTCAAGGACCAGCGCCTTCTGGATTGCCCTGTGTTCGTGCTCGCGCTCGACGCAAACGCACCACAGCAAGACGTGGCGAACCGAGTGCCACACCTGTCGAAGGTCGCCTCGTGGAAGCAAATCCCCAAGATCGTCCGTTCCGCGATTCCAGGAGCACCGATCAAAGCTTCCCACCGTCCCCCACCTGAGATCCCCATTCGCCCGCACGAGGTCTACTTCGTCATCGATACTTCGCATGAGTATTGGGAGCAGATCCTCCGCGAGAAGACGATCGCCATCTTCCTCCCCCCCCCGTTCGACTCCAGTCGAGCGAAAGCACGGCTTTTCGCCATTCCCACCACGTCACGGAAGTGAGATCCGATGAACGCACGGAGCCGCCGTCGTGAGCAACGCAGAGGTCAACCATGACGATTGGGATCGGCGTTTTTGGCAAAATCCCGTCCTACGCCGAGTTCATTCGGATCGGTTCGAGCGGACCCACAGATCGCTCGTTCGAACGCTGGCTGCAGATGGCGAACGACCAGCTCGCGCGGGCCGCGGTGACGCTCCCTTCCACCCCCCTGGGCTTCTGCTATCGGGACGAAGATGCCCGCTCCCTGCTGATCGGCGTGGTCGTAGGGAGCCGGGACAAGGTGGGCAGGAACTTCCCGCTCGCGGTCTACTGCGAGTACGGCGTCGTCGAAACAACCGCCGTATCGCTCCTCGCCGAGGCGTTCCGCCCAGCACTGACCCAGCTCTCCATGCTGGCCATGACCGCCCTCGAGACGACTCGAGACTCGCTGAAGTCCGCCGTCTCTCGGGTCCAAAAGCCCGGCGCCACGATGATCAAGGAAGGTCGTGCCGCAAGCGCCGAGGCGGTTCGAACGACTCCGGTGGAGCAGGTCCTCTCCCGCATCTTCGTAGACCCCCTCGAGCGCGCCTACGGGATCAACGTCCTGCAGCGGGCGTGTCAGCAGTCCCGACGGGACGGGCCAGGCCGCCCAACGACCATTGATGCCACGGTCACCAGTGACGTGGAGCTGCTGTTCTGGACGGCTGCAGCCGAAGCGAGGCTTCCCAGGAGCCAAGGACCGGTGTCCGCATTTTGGGACGTTGGCTCGCAGCGCGTCCTCATCGTCCCCGGGGCGCCGGACAGCAAGCTCCTCGTCTCGATGGCCGCCCCCCACTCCCAAGACCAGAAGATCTGGCGGACGGAGACGAGCTCGGAAAGCTCCCGCAAATCGGCCTGGGAGAAGCTAGACGAGCCCGTCCGCAACGCCCTGCGAGAGCCCGGCGCCATGTCGATCTTCGAGTTCTTGGAAGTACTCAGCGAGGGCGTCGCGAGCTAGCAGCCGGTCGCGCCAACGATATCGCTCGGCGAACTCGAGCCCGCGCAGCAGAGCGCGGCTCGTTGCGCCTCGCGAGGACGGCCTAACGAACGCTGCTTCCGATGAGCAGGGCGGC
>CAYGTG010000958.1:0-3661 GCA_964352485.1 uncultured Nannocystaceae bacterium
GGTCGAGAGCCTCAAGGGCCTGCTTGCCGAAAAGGAAGCGGCGCTGGGGGCCGCGAACGCAAGGGCCGCGACCGCGCTGGCCGAGATCGATCGCGTGCGGGCTCGGAGCGAGCGCAACGCCGGAGTCACGATCGAGCAGCAGCGCCGTTCCGTACTCGCAAGCTTCCTTGACGTTGCCGACGCCCTCGAACGTGCCGTGGGCCAGCTGGACAGCGGCGGTGTCGCGCCGGCGGTTGCTCAGGGCGTCGAGGTCGTTCGGTCCGAGATGCAAAGCGTGCTTGGCCGACACGGCGCGAAGCCGCGGCCCTCGTTGCGGCACCCGTTCGACCCCGCGCACCACGAAGCCGTTGCGACCGCTCCGGCGACCGCGGCCGCCCCTGAGGGGACGATCACCGCCGTGGTGAGTGAGGGCTACGTTTTGGGTGAGGCCACGCTCCGGGTCGCCAGAGTCGTGGTCGCGAAGGACTGACCCCCCGGGCTGGTTGTGGGGGCCGCCGGCTTCTCGGATCCGTCAGCCACGGGTCCCGGCACTGGTGGTTCCGCACATCGACGTGCCGAAGGTTCAGGTCACCGGGGAAACGCGAACCTCTCATCGACCCGTTGCGCAGGTGCACGCGAAATTGGCCGCACGTGACGGGATGAAGACCAGGCCGAGGTACACACGGAAGGCCAGGGGCACCAACGAAGCCGGTCGCCAAAGCACGCCCAGTGGGGGCCGGGTCGCGCACGCGAATGATGTCGCCGCTGGCGATGGGCAGCCGATTACAGGCGCCGCGCGTCAGGGTTGGCGTCAGGGGTCCAAAGCTTGGCGCCGCGGGTCGAGCCGTTCGTCGCCCCGATTGGCACGCTGGGAGCATGAAGAAACGGATGGACCGAACCCCGTGGACCTGGCTGCTTCTGGGAGGGCTCCTGCTCGTCGTATCGCAGTTGCGGATGGGGGTGGGGGTGTTTGCGTGGCTGGCTCCGGTTCCGCTGCTCCACTATCTGCGCTTGACGCGAGGATGGCGGTCTCGAACCGGATTCATGCTCGCAAGCTTCGTGGCATGGCTTGTCGCGGTGCTCAAGATCGTGACTCACCCGCTACCGCCGATCGCCGCTGTAGTCTGGGCGCTCCCGTTTGGCGTGCTGTTGGCGCTGCCGTACTTCGGTTGGGCCTGGGTGCGGCGGCGCTTGGGAGAGGAAGCCGCGTCGCTCGCGTTCGGAGTGATGATGGTCGTCGGCGAGTGGACGCTTCATGTTGCCATGCCGTTCGGGGTCTGGGGCTCGGCCGCCAATACTCAGCTCGACCAACTGGCGTTGTTGCAGTTGTCGTCAATCACGGGCCTTCATGGGGTCAGCTTCTTGGTCTACTGCGTCGCGGCGACGTTGGAGCGGCTGCTCCACGGCCAGCGGTCGACGGCCCGTCGGGCCGGCTGGGTCGCGATGGCAGCGGTCGTGGGGCCACTTGCATTCGGTCAGGCTCGGCTTGGGCTTGCGTCGGCTCAGGCGAACCCAACGCGGCTGGTCGCAGCGGTCGGGACCGACAGCACGGTCGGCTCGCAGCCGGAGTTCCCCGGGGCGGAGCGCCTCGCGGAGGACGAGCGAGGATTGATCCGGCGTACGGAGATGGCCGCGGGGGCGGGCGCGGAGCTCGTGGTGTGGACCGAGGCCGCCACCGCGGTCTGGCCTGAGGACGAACCGGCCTGGCTCGAGGGCCTGCAGATCCTCGCTGGCAGGCTTCACATCGACCTCGTGGCTGCGTACGTCGTGCCGTTGCAGACCGAACCCCTCCGCTACGAGAACAAGTACGTGTTCATCCGCGCCGACGGAACGATCCACCATACGTACCTCAAACACGAGCCGGTTCCAGGGGAGCCTGCGGTGCGCGGAGACGGGCCGATGCCGCTGGTCGAAGACGAACGCGGGTCCATCGGTGGCGCGATCTGTTACGACTACGACTTCCCACGCCTCGCACTCGCGAATGCACGCAACGGGGCTGATCTCATCGCGCTTCCCTCGAGCGACTGGCGGGGTATCGACCCCATCCACACCGAGATGGCCGCCGTCCGAGCCATCGAGGGCGGTACCTCGATCGTCCGTTCTACGCGCTTCGGCCTCTCGGCGGGCATCGACCCTTGGGGACGAGTTCGCGGCTGGGACTCGTCCTGGGACAACGAGCAGCGGGTGTTGCTGGTTCGTTTGCCACGGCGGGCCGTCAAGACCGTGTACGCGGTGCTCGGGGATTGGTTTCCCATCACGTGCCTCTTGGCGTCCATCGGGCTGGTGATCGGGTCTTTGCGTCGCATGGCTGGCGTGGGCGAGGCGTGAGGGGCGGACTGCTACAGTTCCCCGGTGTCGACTACGGTTCTCTCCGTGGCGAGCCGGGCAGTGCTGGATGCCTGCGGCCGAATGAGCCTCGACCCCGAGGCGATCTTGCTCGCTTCGGGGTTGTCGCGTGAAGAGGTCTTTGACCCCGACGCGCGGATCCTCGCCCACCTCGCCGATGCGGTGTGGCTCCACGCCGCGCAACGAGCCCAGGATCCCGACCTCGCCCTTCATGCGGCGCAGGCATTGGAGTTTGGCGCATACAAGGTCCTCGATTTCATCGTCGCCAACGCGCCGACGGTGGGGGAGGGACTCAGCCGAGTCGGCCGCTACTTCGCTCTCGTCGACCCACGTGGACGCTTTGAGATCGACACCGATGTCGATCCGGTGACGGTGTCCTTCGGCAGTGGTGCTGGGGAGACTCCGGCACCGGCGCAGCAGTACACCTTCGCGGCGCTCGTGCTCCGCAGCCGGGCCAGCACGGGGACGCGCTGGCCGCTTGCCGCGGTCGACTTCTCGTTCGCGGCTCCCGCCGAGTTGCGTGTGTACGAGGAAATCTTCGCGTGTCCGGTCAACTTCGGCAGGCCTCGAGCACGACTCCTGATCTCACGCGAGACCTGGGAGCAGCCGGTCGAGGGCGCTGACCGGGCCTTGTTTGCGGTTCTCGAGGACCACGCTCGGCGGCTGCTCGCCGAGGTCTCGAAGGGCGAGCCCAGTCTCCTCGACGCGCTTCGTGCCGAACTCCGCGCTCGGCTTCGGGGTGGCGAGGCGAGTATCGCGGCCGTAGCCAACGCGATGGCCATGAGCGAGCGGACCTTGCAACGCCGGTTGGAGCAGCACGAGCTGTCCTACAGCGACGTGCTCAACGATGTTCGGCACGAACTCGGTCGCGAGTATCTTCGCGAACGCAATGTCTCGATCGCCGAGGTTGCCTTTTTGTTGGGATTCTCCGATCAGAGCGCGTTCGGCCGCGCGTTCAAACGCGCCACGGGCCAGACTCCGCGAGCCTGGCGTCTGTCCCATTCCTAGTACCTCATGCCCAAAGTCCGTGCCGGGTTTCTGCGCGACCCCTTCGGGGTGTGGGGTCGCTCCGAACCCCTCGGTCACCGAGATCTGCGTTCGGTACTTTCTATCTCTCCCGCTGCGCGTCCCTTCGGGACGCTTCGCTCTCTTGCTCCGCCCCCTTCTCCCGAAACCCGGAACGGACTTCAGATCTGCGGTACTAGACCTCAATCAAGCGCTGCTTGATTGAGGTCTAGGCTCCAATCCTTGAAGGGGCCTTTCGCAAATTTCGCAAAGGCCCCTCCCTGCGGAGGCAAAGCCTCCTCCGCTTCACCCGAAACGGGCGCCTGTCGGC
>CAYGTG010000959.1:0-3661 GCA_964352485.1 uncultured Nannocystaceae bacterium
GGATAGCGCCGCGCAGTAGCGGCTCGTAGACGCGCTTGAGCAACCGCACGAAGAACCCGTCACTTTCACCCTGCTCGCTGCCGAGCTTGCCACGGAGTAGTAATCGACAGAGCGCAGGGGTGACTGTTAGCGCGACGAGTAGCGACGCGGTAATCGACACCATGTAGGTTAGCGCGAGAGGTCGGAAGAACCTGCCCTCGAGCCCCTGCATGAAGAGCAGCGGGAGGAACACCATCACGATGATGACTGTGGCGAAAACCATCGCAGGGCGGATTTCGTTGCTGGCGTCGAAAATCACATCGCCGATTGGCCGCCTCTCAACCTCTGGAAGCTCCCGGTTCTGTTTGAGCCGCCGGAAGACGTTCTCGACATCGATGATGGCATCATCAACAAGC
The DNA here is from genome assembly GCA_964352485.1 of uncultured Nannocystaceae bacterium. Classification (GTDB taxonomy): domain Bacteria; phylum Myxococcota_A; class Polyangia; order Nannocystales; family Nannocystaceae; genus CAJXVA01. Next base: position 396 of record CAYGTG010000959.1, read on the forward strand.
ACACCAATGGCCACGGCAAGCCCCCCCAAGCTCATGACGTTGAGCCCGAGGTTCATCCAGTCCATCATCAGGAGGCCCACCGCGAGCGAGATGGGCAGCGCGGTCAAGGTGATGACCGTTGTGCGCAGGTTCATCAGGAACAACACGAGCACGAGCAGCACGATGATTATCGCCTCGCTGAGCACTCCCGCCACGTTATCGACAGCACGGTCGATGAAGTGCGACTGACGCACGACATCGCGGTTGAGCAACATGCCTTGCGGCAGGCCAGGTTCCAACTGGTCGTATAGGGCGTCTAGAGACGCCGTGAGGGCAAGAGTGTTCGTGCCGGGCGACTTCTGTACAGACAGAACGACAGCTTGCGAGCCGTTCTCGGACGCGGTACCACGTCTGAGCGCGGGGCCGAGGCGCACGTCTGCAACCTGCCCGATGGTGACCGGCACACCGTCGTGAAACTTGACGATGGTGTTTGAAACGTCTGCAGGCTTGGAGACGCGGCTCTGCTGTCGAATGGGGATTTCGAGGCTGTTGACGTCTGTGAGGTAGCCAGCACTTGCAGTGCTGTGAGCCCCACGGGCTGACTCAACCACATCCGAAATCGTGAGGTCGTAGAGGCGAAGCCGGTCCTGGTCGACGTTGACCTGGTACTCCGGTAGCTCACCCCCGATAGCGACAACCTGTGCGACGCCGGGAACGGCGAGCAGTTTGTTGCGGAGCTCGAACTCGGCATAGGAGCGCAGGTCGAGGGGGCTGACTTGACCGTCCGGAGAGGACAGTGAAATCAGCATGATTTCGCCTGCGATTGAAGTGATGGGCGTGATGAATGGGACAACGTCCTCGGGCAGGCTCTCGCGTACCGTCGTCAGGCGTTCCGCAACGAGCTGGCGCGCGTCGTACAGGTTGGCGCCCCAGTCCAAGTCGACCCAGACAATCGACAGGCCGATGGCGCTTGCGCTTCGAACGCGGCGTACACCGGTCATGCCGTTGACTGCAGACTCGATGGGGAAGCTCACATACTGCTCGACCTCGTCGGCGGCAAGGCCACCGGCCTCAGCCATGATGGTGACCGTTGGAGCGTTGAGCTCTGGGAACACGTCCACGCTCATCTGTGGCAGCCGGAACAGCGCGTACCCGACGATGAGCAGCGCCGCTAGAATGACTAGCGACGAGTACTGCAGAGAGAACCGAATGAGTGCTTTCAACATCGCTCAGTCCTCTCCCTCGTGAAACGTTCCGTCAGCATGAAAGTGGCCGCCCTTTTGCATTGAGCCGCTTGTCGCGAGCATGAGCTGGAAGGAGCCGTCCAAGACGACCTCGTCGCCGTCTCGCAATCCGCTCAGGACCGAAACCCAACGGCCATCATTGGGGCCAAGGTCTCCTTCGATTCGGATGACCTCATTCGGTTTGGATGGGTTACGACGGAACAGCACCGCCTGGAGTCCATCCTGTTGAACCGATGCGAGAGGCACGGCCAACTCGGGCGCACCCGTGGAGGCCCGAACGATTTCAAGCTGTGCGGTGACGCCTGGACGCGCCCAGGTCGAGAGCTGTTCCGGATGGACGAAGAGCTCCACCGTGCGACTATCTGGGTCAGCTGACAAGCCGAGCAAGAGCTTGCCTGACATCGTGTCTTGAATGCCTATGGCGCGGTCGACGTTCGTCGGAACAGGAGGCACGATGCGTGCATCGAGCCCGTCCTGCAGAAGTCCGAGGTCGCTCTGGAGGCCCATCGCCCGAAAGCGCAACTGCTCGGGACGAACGACGCTCAGTACCAGCGCGCGCTCATCCGCCCATGTGCCATCGGTTACCGAGAGAGCCTCGACCACCCCAGCATTCGACGCGGAAACGACGAGCGCATCGAGGGCACGCCAGCGCGGTTCGCGCTGACCGCTTTCATCTTCGATGGTCACCAAGTCGGCTGCATCGATTCCGAGCAATGCTGACATCGAGCGGAGCAGGAGCTTGCTTGTTGCCTGAATGCCGCGAAGTCGTACACGGTTCGTTTTCCGCGAGACCTCGAGCCGGGTGGCCTCTTCCTGAGCGCCAGCAAGCTGGGATTCCTCTGCTGCTAGCGCGGCGCGCGCATCCGCAAGTTCAGTGATGCGTCCCCCACCAGCCTGACCAAGCTCTTCAAGCTGCTCTACGCGACGCCCCAATACGGAGATACTGTCTCGGAGCTTTGCTTCGTGCTCTTGGTGAGCTGCGAGAAGCTCCCCAAACGACTCGAGCTCAGCCTCGAGGCCTTCGGCTGTGGATTCCGTCTCGGAGAGACGCTGCTGTAGCTCGTGCCATCGTGGAGATGCGATACGAAACAGGGGTTGACCGGCCTCGATGTGCTCGAACTGCTTGACGAGGAGCTCAACACGACCTGGGAGCATCGTGCGATACTCCCTTCGGGCGGATGGCATGTACTCGAAGCGACCCGGTATGCGGCTGGTTTGCTCCACGCGCCGCCTCTCCACCTTGACGAACCGAATGCCGAGGTTGGCCCTGACAGAGGACGGAACCGCTATCCGGCTCGGGTCGACGGCGGCTTCGGGTTCCACGTGCTGGCCAGGGGAAGCGTCGCCTGGTTCCGCGACGCTCTCTTTGTCGCCGCATGATGCAAGGGAGAGCACCACGAGTGCAGGCCCCAGAAGGTGAGCAGATGTGTGTAGCAAGTTCATCGTGAGGTCTCCTCGATGGACTCGTCCACCAGGTCGGCGCCAGAGGGCGGTAGTGAAAGTTCGTCTGTTGGTGCGGGCGCGGTCTTGCTTGCAGGGCCGAGCAGGGCAGTAAGCCGCACAATCGCCTCGCCCTCAGCCTGCTCGAGTGCGACGAGTCGCGATTGGGCGTCAAGCTGTCGCCCAACCGTTGCAAGCAGCAGGAACGCATCGACGTCTCCAAGCGCGGCCAGCTCCTCGATGTTCTGTGCCTGCTCAGTGAGTAGCGGCTTTAGCTCGTTCCCTAGCTGGGCACGTTGCGTTCGCACTGACGCGAGAATGAGCTCCGCTTGCCGCACCTCGCGGATGATGCGTTCAAGCGCGGTCTCCGCCGTCGCGCGAGACACCTCTCGGCTTGCTCGAGCTCTGGCAATCTCGGACCGGTTCCGGTTCAGAAGAGGGATGGGTAACGAGAAGCCGAACAGGAAGCGGCTGTCGCTGGCTTCGCTTCCGAACCCACCTCCGACCCCCACGTCTGGGTACTGCTTGCGCACTGCGAGCCGAAGGGACTCCTCGGCAACCTGGTGGCGCGAGCGCAGTACGGCCAGTTCAGTGTTGAACTGG
>CAYGTG010000960.1:0-3660 GCA_964352485.1 uncultured Nannocystaceae bacterium
TACCTATGTCGATTCGTTATATCTTCATAATCTGTATATGACAATTCTCTGTAGCCATTCTCACTTACAGAAATATCTGATAATGAAGTATTCTGGTTCATTTGTTCTATTGCTCATTTTCGCCATCGTTCAACCTGCTTATGCTCAAATTGAATTAGATGATGCTGGCCGTGTTGGCATTGGTGTTGCACCTAGTTCTCTTTACCAACTTAATATCGAAAGCGATAATTCTCAGTATGGGCTTAGGGTGTATAACAATTGGGGATCTGGTACCAAATATGGGATTATAGCAGCGGGGAAAAATGGAACTGGGGCAGTTGGTGGCTACCGCAGAGGCAACGGGGGGGGCGGCGGAGAGTAGAGGAGTTCATGGCTGGGTCAATGCGAGCAGTGGCAATGTGGGCTATGCTGTTTATGGGAACGTGGGTGGTGGAAGTACAAATCTCTATGCCGGCTATTTTGATGGGAAAGTAACCGTAATAGGTACTTTTAGTAATCCCTCTGATGAGAAACTTAAAGAAGGAGTTGCCACGCTTGATGGTTCTTCTATGCTAGAGAAGCTTATGCAACTCCGACCAACGACATATACCTATAAAAAGGAGAACTTTCCATCAATGAAGCTGCCTTCAGGTGTTCAATACGGCTTTATTGCGCAGGAAATGGAAGCTGTGTTCCCTGAGTTTGTAGAGGAGAATGTGCACCCCGTGGAGCTCGCGGAAGATGGTGAAATCATAACAGCCTCTGTATCGTATAAAGCGATCAGCTATACGGAGATAATTCCGCTACTCCTTTCAGCAATTCAGGAGCAGCAAGCTGAAATTGACGCACTGAAGAGCGCGCTGCAGTCAAATGGGATTGAGGTGAACAGGTAATCTGTAAAACAAAGGGGTTAGTCAGTTGAAGCTAAGAGTAATATTCATAACACTCCTCGGTATTTTAGTATCTACAATCAATTGCCAGGCCCAAGATATTGGCTGGAGCGATATTTTTACAGAATCAAATGGTATAGATGGTACAGTAAATGCATTAGCAATTGATGCAGATAGCAACCTTTGGGTAGGAGGTGTTTTCGCTCAGGCAGGTGATGTTTCTACAGATAACATTGCATTTTGGAATGGAATTGAATGGAGTGCTGTTGGAAATGGCCTCAATGGTTCTGTAGAAGATATAGAAATTGATGCTACTGGAAATATTTATGTAGGGGGCCGATTTACCGCATCAGATACTCTCAGTCTAAAAAGAATAGCTATGTGGGATGGGAATAGATGGCATTCACTTGGAGGAGGATTTGAAAAGGAGCCAGATTTAGGAACACCTACAGCAGTTGTTTGGGATTTGGAGTTTGGAAATGATGACAAGTTGTATGTGGGAGGGGATTTTACAGAAGTTAATGATTCTCTTGCACGTGGGGTAGCTGTTTGGAATGGAAGTATTTGGGAGGAACTTGGAGGAGGAGTTAGTGGAGAAGGATGTTTAGACTTGACTCTTGATAATGTTTATTCAATTCATGCCTCGGATTCTGGAGATATATACGTAGGGGGAGACTTTCGAGAAGCGGGGGGAGTTCCTGTGAATGGGTTGGCAAAATGGAATGGGGCAGAGTGGTTAGCTTTAGGCAGTGGAGTTGGATCTTGTGATGTGTTGTATGACATCATTGAGTATAAAGATGAAATCTATGTTGGTGGCTCTTTTCGGGAAATTGATAATGTTCAAGCAAACGGGATTGCAGTACTCAATGGAGCAGAATGGGGAAATTTGGAAGGTGGTGTTTCTGGGAGTATTGGTTCCGTAAGGGCCTTGACTGTTTTAAAAGATGATGTTTATGTTGCTGGAGATTTTTTGAAGGTTGGAGATGTCGATGCAAGTAAAATCGCAAAGTGGACATCTGTTGGTTGGCAAAGTCTTGGGAGTGGAATATCGAGTCCAGGTTTTTTGAATGTAATCGCTGCTAGGGACGCTGATGTTTTTGTAGGCGGTTTTAAGGTTGAAGAAGCGGGTGGAGTACCATCTTTTGGGCTTGGATTATGGCGAAATAGAATTACAGTTTCTTCTGAGGAAGAAACTGACAAAGATGATGCTCAAAACATTAACTTAACAGTATTTCCCAATCCAGTTGCTAACTTCGCAAAGATTCAATTCTCGTCTTTAGAAAATTGGCAGGTAAAGATTCAGGTATTTAGTGTGTTGGGAAGTTTAATAGATACCGTCTTTGAAGGTAGGGCAAATCTAGGGATAAATATTATTGATTGGAATGCCTCTTCTTTGCCCGCAGGTGTATATGTAATCAGAATTTATCAGAGAGGGCGTCCAATTTCCAGCACCATGATAAAAATTTGAAGTTTGTGTATGGTTATTGAGGATTAAGCTAATAATTAATACCAATTCGAACTTATGAAAAATAAGAACCTGATTACACATGTTACTCTTCTTTTATGGTTTCTTAGCTTTTGTGGTGTTTCTCGAGCACAAGTTTGTGATTTTGTCGGACCGACTCAGTCCAACATATATACTAGTTCTGTTTCTAGCCCAACAACCATAGCAGTTATTTTTCATGTTTTGGAGAAAGTAGATGGTACTGGGCACATTAATCTTTCTGATATAGAAGACCAGATCGATGTGCTCAATTCAGCGTTTAGTAACAATAATTCTAATTTCAGTTTTTATTTAGCGGGTGTTGAGTATATAGTTGATGACGATCTTCATGAAGCCCCTCTAAACCCAGAGCTAGCTGCTTTAACAATAGATCCAGTGCATGTTTTGAACATCGATGTTTATGATATGCAACCGATTGATAACTTTGGTTTCGCAATATTCCCATCTAGCGCCACGGCCAAGACATCAAATGATTTTGTGAAGCTTGATTTCGTAACTTTGCCAAATGGTCCAGCGCCTCCAGTTGGGATTGATTTTGATGCTGGGGATATTTTGGTTCATGAAGTTGGACACTATCTTGGATTAAAGCATGTTTTTTCACAAGCGTGTAGTGTTGACGAAGACGGTTTGACAGACACAGATAATTGTACAAGAAATGGACTTGATATAGGTACTTGTCCAGTAGGCCGCATGTCTTGCGGAGATCCTGATCCTGTTTCGAATTATATGCACACGACAGGAGATACTTGTAGAAGCCTATTTAGCCCACAACAAAAAACACGAATGGACGATGAGACAGGTACTTTTAGAAGTGGTCTAGGTGTTTCAATAATCGATCTTCCAAATGGTTTGTCGAGTCGGCCAGGGGAATTACACCCCCAGCCGCTCACAGAACCGTACGTGAAAGTCTCCCGTCATACGGCTCTTCTTGCTCAATCAAAACGGTAAGCCAAACCAGGGCCAGTGTACGAACAGTGCCCGATTTTCTCGATGCACCGCTTTTATCCAGACCCTGTACTTTCTATAGCTTTTCTTAAACCGTTTGTACCGATTAAGTGCCCATTTGCGTAGCAGGTCATTGACTGCGCGCCAGAGCACCATCAGATGGTGTGGCCCAAACTTTCCATAGTAGTTGTACCAGCCCCTGAGTTTTCGATTAAGCAGCCTAGCCAGATCCTCTAGACTCAAATCTGCCCTACGCGGTATGCGTAGTGCTCTCAGCTCGGCTCGAATACGCTTCTTCGCCTTATTGCTGATCGCTGGACTGAATCCCTGGAATAGCTCTCC
>CAYGTG010000961.1:0-3660 GCA_964352485.1 uncultured Nannocystaceae bacterium
ATGTAGAAGGTCGCGGCGGCCAGCGCCTGCTCGGTGAAAAGCCCAACCGCGGTGACTTGTGTGCCGACCGAAGCGACGACCAGGTAGGTCACCATTTTCTTGAGGTCGGTGGCCGCGAGCACGCCCAGCGAACCGGCGACGAGCGTGACCAGCCCCAGCGGCAGCACCCAAGGTTCGGCGACGCCAGAGGCCCACCCCTGCTCAGGCCCGAAGATGGGCACGAACACGCGGATGATCCCGTAGACCCCGACCTTGGTCATGATCGCGAACAGGGCCGACACGGGACCCACGGGAGCGTGGTAGGTCGCGGGCAGCCACAGGTGCACGGGAACGACGGCCGCCTTGAGCGCGAAGACCAGCAGCAGCAGCAGCGCCCCCGCATGGAGCAGCGGGGCGTCGGCCTCGGAGACCAGGCTCGCCTTGGCAGCGAGGTCGGCCATGTTGAGCGTGCCCAGCAGTCCGTAGATCACGCCGACGCCGATCAGGAACAGCGCGGATCCGACGAGGTTGATCACGACGTAGTGAAGCCCCGCCCGAAGCCGCGCTCGGCCACGGCCGTACAGCAGCAACGCGTACGAAGCGATCAGCAGAATCTCGAAGAAGACGAACAGGTTGAACAGGTCGCCGGTCATGAAAGCACCGGCGAGCCCCATCACCTGGAACTGAAGCAGCGGATGAAAGTAGGGCCCGCGAGCGTCCGCGCCCTCGCCAGCTGCCCACTGCACGAAGAAGGCCAGCAGCATCGTCAGCGCGACCATCAACGCGCTGAGGCGATCGACCGCGAGGGCGATCGAGAACGGCGAGGGCCAGTTGCCCAACCGAACGACGAGCACATCTCCGGTGGCCGTCGCCTGAAGCATCAGCCCGGCCAAAACCATCAAGAGCAGCAGTGATGCCCGACCCAGCGCGCGCTGCTGGCCGAGGACCTTGGCGGTGTCCTTCGAGAGCGCTCCGATCAGCAAACCGACCGCCGCGGTGAACATGGGGATCGCGACCATCGCGACCGGGAGCTGACCGGTCATACGTCCTCCTCATCTCGGCCCGCATCGACGTGGTCGCTGCCGAGTTCCTTGTTGGCGATGAGTGCGAGAACAACGACAAACGCGGTCATCGCCAAGCCGATCACGATCGCGGTGAGCACGAGCGCTTGGGGGATCGGGTCCGCGTAGACCTCGGTCCCCTCGGCAAAGATCGGCGCCTGCCCGATCGACAACCGCCCCGAACCGAAGAGGAACAAGTTCGTCGCGTACGAGAGCAGCGCCAGCCCCAACACGATCGTGTACGTCCGCATTCGCAGCAGCAGGTAGACCCCGCACGCCGCGACAATGCCAACGCCGGCAGCAAAGACGAGGTCCATCATGGGCTGGTCGCTCCCTTCTCGTCGTCCTTCTCTGGGCCCGTATCTGGGCCCTTCTCTTCGCCGACCTGGCCCAGCCGGACCATCATGATCAGCAGCACCGCGACGACCGTGATGAAGACGCCGAGATCGAAGGCCATCGCGGAGGCGAGCTCGAACTCGATCGGCCCCAGATGCACGTGGGTGAAGGCACTGGTGAGAAACGGCTGACCGAACAGCATCGCGGAAAGACCGGTCGCGAGCGTGAGCAACAGCCCCAGCGCGACCGCAGCGGTGTAGTTGATCTCCAGCCGCTCAAAGGTCCAGCGCAGGCCGCTGGAGAGGAACTGCAGCGCCAGGGCCACCGCCGTAACCAGTCCGGCGATGAACCCACCTCCGGGAAGGTTGTGCCCCCGCAACAGAATGAACAGCGCGACAAGCAACAGCAACGGCAGCAGCGGCCGAGTCATCACCGCGAGCATGAACGGATGCAGATCCTTCGAGCGTACGGTCGCGCCCATCGTCGTCTCGCGCCGGACCAATCGGACGTTCTCCAGCATCGCCGCGATCGCGAGCGCAGCGACGGCGAGCACCGTGACCTCGCCCATGGTGTCGAAGCCACGAAAGTCGACGAGGATCACGTTGACGATGTTGGTGCCCCCGCCATGCGGCTTGGCCTGCGCGATGTAGTAGTCGGCGATCGAGGAAACCGGCCGGGTGAGCACCGCGTACATCAGGCCGGTCACGCCCAGACCGACCGCGCCCGCGATCGCCCAGTCGCGCCCATGACGGGCCGTGCTGCCTTCGGGGTCGCTGTCCTCGGGAAGGAAGTACAGCGCCAACAGGATGAGGACGGTGGTCGCAAGCTCGACGGAGAGCTGGGTGAGCGCCAGGTCGGGCGCCGAGAGCTCCACGAACAGCAGCGTTGTGCCAAGCCCGCACAGCGAGAGCATGATCAACGCCAAGAACCGGCGGTGTCGAAAGCGGACCGTGCAAACCGCCCCCAGCACAAACAGCCCGACAAATGCGACGACGGGCAGCTGCACCGCCTGCAACGGACCGGGCGCCGCGACCCCCCCCATGCTCTCGCCCACAAACGGGCTGAGGCACAGGACCAGCGCGCTGACAATGACGAGCACGATGTAGCGCGGCAACGAGTCGGTGTAGCAGACCTCGGTGATGCCGCGGGCGAGTCGGTACACGAGGCTGAGCGCGGCGTTGTACAGCCGGACGCCCTTGGGGACGCTGGGGACCCGCGCCTTGAGCCCTGCCAGCGCGTCGTACTTCGCGAACAGCAACAGACCGACCGCGACGGCGGCAAAGCTCATCATCAGCGGCACGTTGAAACCGTGCCAAACGTGAATCTCGATGTCGGGCGTGCTCGCTCCAAGCACGCTGGTCGCAATCCCGCGCAGCGCCGGCTCGATGACCAGCCCCGGCACGATGCCGACCAGAATGCACAGCGCGACGAGCAGCCACACCGGCGCCTGCATCCACACCGGAGGCGGATGCGGGGTGGTCTTCAGCTTGCCCGTCTCGGGGCCGAAGAACACCCCCCAAACGAAACGGACCGAGTACGCGACGCTGAACGCACCGCCTAGGGTGGCCAGGACCGGGAGGGCCCACCCCGCGACCTCCCCGACCTCGACCGCTTCCTTGAAGAACATCTCCTTGGACAGGAAGCCGTTGAGCAACGGGATCCCCGCCATCGCCGAGGACGCGACCATTGCGAGGACCGCAGTCGAGCGCATGTACTTGGCCAGCCCGCCCAGCTCGTCCAGGCTTCGGCTGCCTGCCTCGTGGTCGATGATGCCCGCGGCCATGAACAACGACGCCTTGAACGTGGCGTGGTTGATGATGTGGAAGATCGCGGCGACCACCGCCATCGTGGTGTTCAGCCCCGCGAGCGCCGTGATGAGCCCCAGATGAGAGATGGTCGAGTAGGCGAGCAGGCCCTTGATGTCTCGCTCGAACAAGGCAACGAAGGCGGCGAACACCATCGTCGTGATCCCAACCCCCGTGACCAAGACGAACCACAGCGTGGTGCCCGACAGGGCCGGCCACAGCCGCACGAGCAGGAACACCCCGGCCTTCACCATCGTGGCCGAGTGCAGGTAGGCGCTCGCGGGCGTGGGCGCCGACATGGCGCCGGGAAGCCAGAAGTGGAACGGAAACTGGGCCGACTTGGTAAAGACGCCCAGCAAAACCAGGCTCAGGAGATAGGGGTAGCGCGGGTCGGCAACGATGACGTCGTGGGACGCGAGGACGGGGGTGAGGTCGTAGGTGCCCACGACGTCGCCCAGCATCAGCACCCCGCCCAGCAG
>CAYGTG010000962.1:0-3657 GCA_964352485.1 uncultured Nannocystaceae bacterium
ATCCGACCCGGAGATGCTGAAGAAGGAGAGCCCGGCCTCGCCTGCGATCGCGCGTGCGAGCAGCGTCTTGCCGGTACCGGGCGGGCCGACCAGCAGGACGCCCTTGGGGATCCGGCCGCCCACCCGCGTGTACTTGCGGGTGTCGCGGAGGAAGTCGATGATCTCCTCGACCTCCTCGCGCGCCTCGTCGATGCCGGCGACGTCTTTGAAGGTCACTTTGCCCTGATGCTCGGTGAGCAGGCGAGCCTTGGACTTTCCGAAGCTCATCGCCTTGCCTCCTCCGGCCTGCATCTGCCGCATGAACATCACCATGATGATCACGATCAGGATCATCGGGAGCCACATGATCGCGAACTGCAGCAGGCTGCTGTCGTCCTCGGGCTCGACCTTGTAGTCGATCTTGTTCTTGCCGAGCTTGTCGTAGAGCTCTTCGGTGACCGGTCCGGTCACCTCATAGCGCTTGCCCTCGAGCTCGTACTCGATCGCGACGTGGTTCGCGTGAACCTCGATCTCGATGACGGTGTTTTGGAACTTGTGCCATTCTCCGTCCACCTCCTCGATGAACTTCGCGTAGTTGATCGTCTTGACCGAAGTGCTGGTGTTAAACAGGTTCGCAAGAGCCAACACCGCGACGATGAGACCGAGCCATACGAGGAGCGTTTTCGTTTGCTGTTTCACGAATCAGCCGCTGCCAGGGGCGGAGCATAGCCCTGCGGTACAGGGGGGTCAATGGTTCGCACAACCCCGTAAATCCTCACGAACGCGGTTTTCTCGGAGCGTTACGCCGCATCGTCCGGCGGCGTACGGCCGGGCGCACCGGGCCTGATCGTCAGCAGGAGCCCGTCCGTCTCCATTCGCGTCGAGCGTGCGAGGGCCCAACCCTTGGCCCCACCGGCGAGCAGGCCCCGGTCGATCGCCCCCAGGGATCGGCGGCCGAGACGGTCGATCGGAACCCCCGCGTGCAGCGCGATCGTCTGCAGCCAGCCCAGACGAACCGCGCGGGGCAGCCCTCGCCATTCGGTCAGGTCATAGCGATGCTCCCCGCGATGGCGTGCGCATCGCTCCCGCTCGATCCACACATCGAGCGCCTCGGCGGCCTCCCGAGCCGCCACCGCCGACGCAGCGAGCGCACCTTCCACGCCGCCGCGCCCCTGGCTCAACCGCGGCAGAACCTCCTTGCGGATCCGGACCCGAGGATGCTCGAGGTCGTCGTTGCTCGGGTCATCGGCGTAAGAAAGGCCCAGCTGCGAGCACAGCGGTCCGGTGCGGGCCCGCGGGACCTCCAGCAGCGGTCGCACCACGGCGCGGTCGGGCTCGACCGCCTGCATGCCCCCCAGCCCTCGCAGCCCAGCACCCCGGCACAGGTGCAGCAGGACCGTCTCGGCTTGGTCCGTCGCCGTGTGCGCCAGGGCGATGCGATGCGCCCCCAGCTGGGTCCGCATCGTCTCCAGCGCTGCGTGCCTTGCTTCGCGGGCCCGGGCCGGAAGTCCAGGGGCCTGCGCATCGAGTCGCAGCCGCCGTGTGAGCAGCGGGAGCCCCAGCTGTGCCGCCAGGTCCTCGACCCCCGCAGCCTCCTGCCGCGAAGCCGCTCGCAGGCCATGGTCGATGTGACCGACCGTCAAGGACAGCCCATCAGAGCCAGCCAACAGCGCGAGCAGACCCAGCAGCGCAACCGAGTCCCGGCCCCCCGAGCACCCGACGAGCACCCCGAGCGGGACGCCCCGGTCCACGCCGTCGGCGAGTCGGGCGTCCTTCAATGCCGCGCGCACCAGACCCAGCGCGTGCGCGATGTCGGGGTGACGAGGTGGCACGGAGCACCGCGTTGGGATAGTACCCCACCCCATGGTCGACGACCTCGATCGCAACTCCCCGAGCGCCCGCCTCACCGCGGTCCTGAACTCTCCCCTCGCGCTCGAGGACGTCGATGCCCCGGAAGCATTGGTCCCTCGCATCGACGCCCAGGACTTCGTCCGCGTTGCCCGAGCGCTTCGCGACGAGCGGCGGCTGGATCTCCTGCTCGGCCACGCGACCGCCGAGCAGCTCACCAGCCTGATGGACCTCGACGCGTGGCAGCGGGACCGGGTCGACGTCGCCCAAGCCCGAACCTGGGTGATGCTGCTCGCCCGCCTCTATCAGGCGATGGACAAGCCCCGCGGGGCGCTGGTCGATCTCGTCTACAGCATGGATCCCGAGATGTGGACCATGGCGCTGATGACCGGCACCGAGGTCATCGTCGTGGACCACGAGGATGACCAGAGCCGGGATTTCGCCCACGGCGAACTCGACGAGATGCGCACCTGGGACAGCCCCGACGGCTTTTTTGTGGTCGGGGTTCCCGACGACGACTTCGGCCAGCAGGCGCTGGTCACCATCGAGCTCATCTACCAGGACAACCTCGACGAGGGGCGCAAGCTGCTGCTCTCCATCCAGGCCGGCATGCGCTCGCAGATCGAGGAGGACCTCCGCCGGTGGCGTGAGGGTCGCCTCGCCGACCTCGGCTTCGTGGCGTGGGAGGAGGCGATGAAGCTGTTCACCCCGTTCGACCGCAGCGCCGCCGCCACCGAAGAACCTCGCGATTTTCGCTATCTCGCAGATCCCGACGGCATGCTCGCGCTGCCCCGGTGGCAGACCTCGGGGCTGTTGGCTCGGGTGCTCGAGCGGCTCGGCGACAACGAGCATGGGCAGCGCGCGCGGGAGTTCCTGCTGCTGGTGTCCGAGGTCATGGCCGCGCAGCGCTTTCCCCCCGGCGCCACTGGGCTGCAGGAGCGCGCCATCCACCAGACCCAGGCGACGATCAGTCTCGGCCTGGAGCTGCTGCTGACCACCAGCACCGAGCACCCCGACCCGGAGGCGTTTCTCGCCGAGCGGGTCGTCGCCATCGGCCTGCGCGACATCTTCCGCGTCGGGTACGGCGCGTTGGAGAAGCTGCGCAAGGCCACCGCCCAGCTGGGCAAGGCCACCCGCATCTCGCTGACCAGCCCCGGATCCCTGCTCGATCGCCCCTGGGGGCCGTCCATCGCCAGCCTCAGCGCCTGGTACCCAGAGCTGCCGGTCATGGACAAGGGCGGGGCCACCCGGCCGCTGCAGACGTTTGCCGACGTTCGTCAAGCGACCGCCCTGGTCGCGCAGTCCGGCGCGCTGTCCCGGCTCGCGTTCGCGCCCGAGGGATTTGCCATCGACGCGGTGTGGCTGACCCGCGCCGACAACCCCGAGCAGCTGGTGATCGGAGACCTGATCCGAACCGCGATCGTGCACATCTTCCTCCCCGGAAGCCGCGGGGCGCTCGCCCCGCTCACGCCCGACGACCTCGACTGGGCGTCCAAGAACCTGATCGAGCGGGCTCGGATCACCGACCCCGTCCGCCGTGATTTCTCCGCCCGCTGCGACGCCCTGGGCATCGGCGAGCACACCCCCGTGCTCGCAACCAACGTCCTGACCCGACTCGAAGTGGAGCTCCACGGGCTCGAGAGGAACGATGAAGGGCAGGTCGATCTGGCGCGCACGCGCGGTTTCCTGACGATTCAGGATGTCGCCCTGTGGCTCACCGCCCGCCACGGTGCGGGCGAAGAGAACTGATCGCCGCTCTAGGCGTCGACGGGCAGCTAGGCCTCAATCAAGCGCTGCTTGATTGAGGCCGTCGCGCCAGTCTTGATAGGG
>CAYGTG010000963.1:0-3654 GCA_964352485.1 uncultured Nannocystaceae bacterium
CACCGCCTGCGACTTTCGCTCTCCCTCCTGGAGTGATCGCGTCCCGTAGTTTCCCGACTCGAGCGGTTCATGACAGCGCTCAGGCGCCGGTGCGACGCTCGGCGGCGCGACGGTCTTGGCGTGCGTGCCCTGGCACTGCGTTGTGTACTCGTGGGCCTCGTTTCGGGTGTCGCGTGCGAACCGAAGGGGCACGCCAGCATCGTGCGCTGCGTCGGTGGCAAGATCCGGACTCTGTGCAACGAGCGCAGTGCAGACCACGTCTTGTTCGAGAAGCGAGAATCCAGAGCCGAGAACTGAGATGAGCCGCCGCGATCGGCAACCCCTTCCTCGTGGAGAACAGGGAGACTGAACGCGGGCTGTTGGCCGCTGGCATACTCATCATGGCCCTTGCGGGGGCCTGTCGGGGCGATTCGACCGAAGCCTCGGGGGTGGACACCGATGGCGAGAGCCAGACAGGACCCAGCATGGGCACCAGTGGCGCGAGCGCCGCGTCGGAAACGGGCGGCTCCGGCACCGTCGGCGGCGACACCGATGGCGGTGAGGATGACTCTGGCGACACCGACGGCGGCGGGGATGACGACGATGGCGAGGGCTATGAGGACTTCGTGCAGGACTGCGACGACCTGCACCCCGGGCACCCCGACAGCGCAGACCACCAGGGCGAGCACGCCGCGCTGCTCTCCTTGTTCCCCAACCACCACGACCCGGCCGTCGTTCACGCCGTCGCGGATGGGTCGTGGTTCTCTGCGCGGACATGGTCCTCCGGTGCCGTGCCCGGCGACGGAGCGCGGGTCCTCATCCCATGCGGAAGGACCCTTTGGTACGACGGGGTCAGCGACGCTCGCATCGACCGCATCGGCAACGAGGGCATCCTTCACTTTCGAACGAACACCGACACCAAGCTCGTCGTCGACAGCTTGCTCAGCGCTCCGGATGCGGTCCTCACCATCGGGCTCGGCTCCATCCCGGTGGAACCCGACGTGCGGGCCGAGGTCATCATCCACCGCGACAACGGCCCCATCGACCCCGAGGCGGATCCCGAGCTGCTGACCAAGGGCGTGGTCTCCCATGGCACGGTACGGATCAACGGCCAGACCAAAGCCAACTTCCTGCGCACCTCCTCGGCCCGCGCCGGTGACTCCGCGCTGCTGTTCTCCCAAGAGCCGGTGGGCTGGCGGGTCGGCGACAAGCTCGTCGTGGCAGCTGCCAGCAACGAGCTCTCCTCATCAAACCGGCGGCAGATGGCGGCGTATCACGACGAGGCTGTGAGGATCGCCGGCATCGAGCCGGCGGCTGAAGGCTATCGAGTCGTTCTCGAACAGAGCCTGCAGTACGACCATGTCCCGCCCGCGACCTCGTCCGGTCGGGTGCTGAGCATCCCGGTCGCCAACTACACCCGCAACGTCTTCATCGGGACCGAAGCGGACGAGACCGCTGCGCTCACTGACGGCCTGAGCGTCCCGATCCCCGAGCGCGGGCACGTCATGTTCATGCACAACAGCGACGTTCGCGTTCGAAACGCCGAGTTCTTCGAGCTCGGTCGTACCGACAAGACGGCCTTCTTCTCCGACACGAACGTCGCGGGGCGCTACGCGCTCCACTTCCACCGCAGCGGTGTACACGGGGGGACGCCAGCACTCGCCCAAGGGAACGCAGTGTGGGGCAGCCCGGGCTGGGGCATCGTCCATCACGATGCGAACCTCGACGTGCTCTCCAACGCGGTGTTCGGGGCCGTCGGATCCGGCATCGTCGCTGAAGCCGGAAACGAAACCGGCGACTGGTCCGACAACATCGTCATCCAAACCACAGGCGCGGTACGCAGCTTCAACGCCCAGATCCAAGGCGGCGCGAACCAGGAAAGCGAGGCGGTCTATCAGGCCCAGATCGAGAACAACTCGTTCATGCAAGGCGAAGCCTACGGCATGAAGTCGCGCCTGCTGGTTCTCCACGACAACGTTGCCGTCAGCGCCAACGGTGCCGGATTCTCCTTCTGGCCCCACGGGACCGCCGGCCCCTCCCATATCGGATCCAACGCGACCCACTTCGCTCAAGTCGAGGGGTACGACCCCTACTACGCCCAGGATTCGATTTACCCCGGCCGCGTCGCCACGCGAAACTTCACCGGCAACGAGGTCATCGCCTCACGCCACGGGCTCAACACCAGCGCCGCCAAAAAGGACCATCGAACCGACTTGGACATCCTGATCGAGGACCTGCTGACGTGGAACGTCGACCAGCCGGTGATGTCCTTCTACCAACAGAACTACATCATCAAGAACTCCGTGTTCATCCACGGGGTCGGCAACGCCCAGGGCTTCAACTTGGGCGGCGTCGACGACGGGTCGCACAGCTCGGCCACGCACATTCACGACGCCACCGACTTCAAGTTGATCAACAACCGCTTCGAAGGCTACGACATTGCCGCCAAGGAGCCGGTGCAGTTCATCCTGGGCAACATCGTCGTCGGCTCGCCCATCACCGAACAGACCGGACCCACCGGGCTATTCCGCGAGGGATACACCGCCGACAACGACACCATCGATGTGCTCGACAACAGCGCCGCTTGGCAAGACAACCTTGCCAACCCGGCGGGAACCATCGAGGCCAGCATCGATCTCGAGGCCTCGACCCTGCGCATGGACGAGCCGTGGTCATTCTTCAGCGTCTTCGTCGACAAGTCCGACTCTCTGGGCGACGAGCGGTTGGAGATGGGCGCCCCCCGAAACAAAGCCTTCCGCTTCGCCGAACCCGACAGCGTCTGGGAAGCGGTGACCGCCACAGACGGCTTCTACCAGCAGCCCGACGGTTCGCTGTCGATGGTGATCCAGATCGTGGTCGGCGACCGTCTCACAGGGTCGGTCGGCATGGTGCCCGTGGCCATCGAGCTGACGTTCTTGGCCGGCGACCCCTCGGAGCTGCCCGAGTCTGCGGTCAACCTTGGGCCGCTTCCGGCGGATCTGGCCGACGATGGCGTGGGCACGTTCACCGTCGTCGATGCCCGAGAGCTTGGCGGCTAGCGCGAGACCCGGCCCCGCCTGCCCCCGCTGTGCGTCGATGATCCGGGATGGGATGTGCGCTCCGCACCGCGGAGTTCACGGCGCCTGCGCTTCGAGGACGCGGGCGGGGATGTAGCTGAGCACCACCGCGCTCCCCTCGATCGGATCGACCGAGAGGTGGGCGAGGTCCCCGGTGGAGACCGCAAAGGCCATGCGGTCATCCCCGCGCACGAGGTGCGCAAGCATGCCGGTCACGCATGGGTTGTGGCCGACGGCGACCATGCGAATGTCCGCCGCCGCGAGCTTGGCTGCGCGCTCGATCAACGAGGCCACGGCACGGCTTGCGGGTGCCCCGGGAACAAGCCCCGGCTCGATTTCCATGGCCAGGGGTGCCGCGACCGCTTCGAGGACTCCTTCGAGTGTCTGTCGAGCCCGCGCGAACGGACTGCTCACCGCCAGCGTTGGATGCCACGCCAGCGTCTGCATCAACGTGCCCGCGCGCTGGGCCATCGCGTGACCACGCGGCGTCAGAACGCGGTGTGCGTCCCCTTCCTCAGCAAAGTCCTCCGCCTCCCCGTGACGCATCAACATCAGCTCGAACCGACCCATTGGTAGACCCTACCTTCCTTCTCTCTGGAAGAGAATTCCGGTAGGGCCC
>CAYGTG010000964.1:0-3653 GCA_964352485.1 uncultured Nannocystaceae bacterium
CATCGGGCCCAAAGACCAGCGAGACGGCGAGGCGAGGTTATGAGATGTGCTCTAGTCCCGGATCCGGGGGCGGCGGCCGGTGCTGCCCGAGGACGCGGGCTCGACCACAAACCATCGTCGGTCGACGACCTCGGCGTCCTTGGTCTCGAACGACACGGTGACCAGCGCCCGCTTGGCGTCGCCGGTCCAGTACACGCGCACCGGACCCTCCAGCGTGACATCCGAGGCGGGACGCGCGGCAAGCTTGCGCAGCACGTCGACCTCGACCTCGACCGGCGTCCGCACCAGCGTCGTTTGGGTGCCGTTCTCGGCCCACTTCACATGCAGCAGGGGGACAGCATCGCCCTCGCCGAGCTCGTCGAACCCCCACCACCCCAAGTCAAACCCAGACCGTTTCGCTTGCACCCGGACCTTGGTTCCAGCCGGGACGTTCTCGAACGACAACGTCAGGGCTCCATCGCGGCGAGCCGGAGCACGCCGTGCCTCGGGCGTGCGCAACAACAGCTCCGTCCGGCGCTCGAGCCAGCGCTTGCCGTCGATCGAAGCCTTCGCCGCCCGGGCCAAAGGATCGTTCTTGCTCAGCGAAGCATTGGCCGCCCGGTCGACCGCGTAGGTCCGAACGACGGACCCCGTGGCGCCGTCGAGCTCGACGATGAGCTGAAGGTAGTTGGCAAAGCCTCGGGCGACCACTTTCGAGCCATACGAGACCCTCAGCACCGCGACGCCCCCATCGGGGGTCCATCCGAGAAACTCCACCTCGCTGGCCGCTGGCAGCGACGACAGGTCGGCGCGCTTGTTGGGCAGTGGCTTGGGCGGGGTCGGCAACCCGGTCCAACTCGGGTCCTGCTCCAGCACGGGTACGGCCGTACCAACGTCCGGCTCGAGCTCGACCGGTTCCTGCTCCCGAACATCGGCTACGAGCGGCTGCTCCTGCGGCTCCGGCTCGGGGTCCCACAGCGCGACGCCGGCGACCACGGCCCCGGCCAAAGCCGCTGGGATGGCCGCGGCGGCGACGATCTTGCCGACCGCCGGAGCGTTCGAGCGACGCGGCGGATCGGGAACGACGATCTCGGGCGCCCGCTCTGACACGGGCAACGGGGGTCGCTGCATGCCGGTCACCCCCGGCGGCACAGCGAAGTCGGAGGTCCCCTCCATCGTCTCCTGACCGCTCTGAATGGACATCATGTCCGCCGTCGTCCCGGCCATGTGCGCCAAGCCGGACGCCGCTCCGGCACCGACCGGACTCAGCACCGGCTCCGAGTGGGCCACCGATGCCTCGGCCGGCGCGCCCGGCTCGGGCAGAAGCGGCCGCTTTGAGGATCCGGCTGCGAGCACCCAAGGCTCGAGCACACCGCCCAGCGCGACCATGGCCGCCCCCGCATCCGTGAAGCGCTCACTCGGATCACGAGCGACACACTGGCCGAACCAGTCGTCGAAGCCCGCTGGGATTCGTTCTGCAACGCCGTAGGCCTCGGCGCGCACGCTTGGAGCGACCAAGTCCGCGAACAACTGCTCGGCGAACAACGCCTGCACGGTCACGCGCTCGCCATACGCGGCCTTCCAGTAGACCCGGCCGCTGACCGCCCAGAACGCGAGGAGCCCCAGGGCCCACACATCGGTGCGGCCAGAGACGGGCTCGGCGTTGATCTGCTCGGGCGCCATCCACATGGGCGAACCGATCGTGGCGGTGTCCGTGCTGACCACCGCCTCATGGGTGATCTTCGAGATCCCGAAGTCGAGGATCTTGACCAGATACGGAGCGTCGGCTCGGCGGCTGCGAGAGACGAAGACGTTCTCGGGCTTGAGGTCGCGGTGCACGACGCCGGCCGCATGCGCGGCGGCGAGCCCATGTCCGAGTTGGGAGAACACGGCATGCACATGCGCGGGTTCGATGGACCCCCGGGCGTCGGTGAGCCGCTTGAGGTCCATGCCGTCGAGCAGCTCCATCGCGAGCCAGGGCAGACCGGTGGCTTCATCGATCCCAGCCCCGATCACATCGACGACGTGGTCGCTTCGAATCTCGGCGCCGACGGTGGCCTCCCGGACGAAACGAGCCTGCGCCTTGTCATCGCTGCCGAAGCGGTTGGTCAGCACCTTGAGCGCCCGGTGCTTTCGCGTCGAGAGCTGTTCGGCCTCATACACCGCACCCATGCCGCCGGATCCAACCCGGCGGATCACCCGATAGCGATCCGCGAACAGCGAACCTGGATCGAGGACGGCCACAGCGGCGAAATCGTACCAGACCCGACCGAATCAGCCTCCGTCCCAACGTTGCTCGCCGCCGGGCCGCGCTGGCCCATACTGCGCTTGTGCGCCCCTATTCGGCGCGAGCTTCACTGTGGGTCTGGGACCCGCACGGGTTGCCGTCGATGTTCGAAGACGATGTTGGTCTCGAGGTGGCGGACCAGGCTGTGCGCGGCGATGCCTTCCAGCACGACACGCCGTAGATCGTCGGTGTCGCGGGCCATGACATGCACCACCAGATCCTGGGCCCCGCCCACATAGAACACTTGCACGACCTCCGGGCGCTCCAAGATTTCCTCGATGAAGGCTCGGCTGCGGTCGCGACCGTGGGACTCCAGCTGAACGAACACCACCACCTGCAGCGCCAGACCGAGCGCTTCTGGGTTCACGCGGGCGCTGAATCCGGTCAGGACGCCGGACTCGGTCAGCCGCTGGACCCTGGCCAGGGTTGTGGACGGGGCGAGCCCGACCCGCTGGGCCAGCTCTCGGTTTGTCAGCCGAGCGTCATCCTGCAGCAGGTCGATGAGCTGGTGGTCGATCCGGTCCAAAGGCATCGCTCCGTGAGGCTAGAGCACATCTCATCCGGCATCACGGGCCAGCGCGGCCAGCACGCACCCAGAACCCCCCTCGAACCAACGCCGGGCGAGGAGCCGAAAACCTGGTGGAGGCGCTCAAGAGGGACTCCAACGAGCGACGAATGACGAATTATGTTCGGCGTCAGACGTTTTTGCGTGAACTTATTTCCCGGTCTTCCACATTTGGCCTCGATGGAATTCGCAGACCAGCGCAGTGCGCGCGAGCGATTCATTCTGCGCGTCGCGGAGCTCTTGCACGCTCACGGCACCCCGACCCATCGCGGCGAATCGCTCATCGTTCGGCTGGGCGAGACGTTGCAGATCCCCCTGCAGGTCTCGTTCTCCCCGACGGATCTGTTGATCTCCTTCGGCGAGGGCCTGGACGTGCGCACGGTCGTGCGGCGAGTCCTGCCCGGAGCGGCCCAACTCGGTCGTCTCGCCACCACGACCGAAGTTCTCGACGACGTCTTCGCGGGCAGACTCGGACTCGACCGGGCGCGGCGAAAACTGGAGTCGATCGCTCGGCAGCGGCCCATCTTCAAGCCGATCGTGGTCGTGGTCGCGGTCGCCTTCACGGCGGCCAGCGCGGCGCCGCTGCTCGGCGGTGGGCCGCGAGAGATGGCGGTGGCGGGATTTCTGGGCTGCTTGGTCGGCATCCTGGAGCATTGGCTGCGCTCGAGCCACCGCACCGCACCGCTGGCCGAAGCGTGCTGCGCATTGTTCGTTGGCTTCGCCTCGCGCGCCCTGGCGGGCTCCTGGTTTCCCCACGCCGATGGGGTCGCCGCGCTCGCGACGCTCATCGTCATCGTCCCAGGGTTGACCTTCACCACGGCG
>CAYGTG010000965.1:0-3652 GCA_964352485.1 uncultured Nannocystaceae bacterium
TAGGATCGCAGTAGCGGGTGTGGATCTCGTTGCAGGTCCCCGCGGTCCGTCCAAGGCCAGTGTCCGCAACGATGCCAAAGCACTCATCGACGAACTCCTGCGTCCGATCTGCGACGACCGACGGGTGCATGATGTCGCTCTCGGCATCGACGTGCTCGAGGCCCCACGTGTGGCCAGCCTCGTGAAGGATCAGCGTTGCGCCGCTGTTGGATCCCGTCGCCCCCTGAGAAAACGCGGTGTCGCCCCGACGTTCATCCCCGCAGTCGAGGTAGGGAGCAACCCCAGCGAAGCTCTGCTCCCCGAGGTCGCCGTAGACGATCATCGTGTACGGGACGTCGGCCGGGGGACGACGCGTCACGATGCGAATCCCGAAGTCCGCCGAGGCTTTCCGAGCGGCCTGAAGAATCGAAAGACGCTGCGCGGCGTTCCCGTCGAATGGGCCGACGTAGCCGTCAAACAATCCGCTGAGGGTGCTGCAGTCGAGCCGAGCATCGTTGCCGCATCCGCTCTGCAGCACCGCTCCCCCGAAGTTCACGTAGACCAGCTCGGGGACCCCCTCTTCGCGGACCGCTCGACGCTCGCTTGCGGCTGTCGCGGGGACTGGTGGACTGGGGCAGAAGAGATCGGCCGCCACCGTCAACCACAGCAGTGACGATGCAGGCCCCACCCGCGGAGCATACCGAACGCCGCAGGCGATGGCTTCCACTGCGACAATCCGTCCTCAGGTTTCGCTGGCGGGTGCGGTCTACGGAGAGCTGGAGCACGTGATGTCGATGGGAAAATGACCCACACCGTCATCGGTCGCCGAGCGCATGTTGCCGCCAAACGAGGTGATCGCAGGGCCCTCCTGCTACCATGCGCTCGTGGACGTCGACGAGGCGCGCTGGGCGACGCTCGTCGCGGAGGTTGGCGCCTTGAGCGTGGGCCCTGACTCGACGCTCAAGCCGGCGTCGGCCTCCCCGAGCACCCAGGCCGCGGTCGTCACCGAGCTTCGCCGCGAACTCAGCGATGACCAGCCGCGGATCGAGGTTCACGAGACGATAGGCGAAGGGGGGATGGGCATCGTCCGCCGCGCGACACAAACACGGTTGCGTCGCGACGTTGCGGTGAAAGCACTGCGCCCGGGCCGGATGACGGACGATCGGCGACTCGAACTTCTGCGCGAGGCGCGGGTGATGGGCGCCCTCGAGCACCCCAACATTCTGCCGGTCCACGGCGTCGAAATCGACGAGCACGGGGAAGCCCAAGTGCTTCTCAAGCGGCTGGAGAACACGCGCTGGTCGGACCTCATGCACGACGGTCGCGGGGTGAAAGAACGGTTCGGCCGCGACGACCTCCTCGTTTGGAACCTCGAGGTCTTCATGCAGGTCTGCCGGGCGGTTCACTTCGCGCACAGCCGCGGGATCGTTCACCTGGATCTCAAGCCCGAAAACGTGATGATCGGCCTGTTCGGGGAGGTGTATCTCGTGGACTGGGGCATCGCCATGTCGCTGTGGGACGACGAGGCTGGCCGCTTTCGCCTCGCGGCGGATAACCGGGACCTCATCGGCACGCCGGCATTCATGGCTCCCGAGATGCTTGCGGCGGACGGCGTCAGCCTTTGCGAGCAGACGGACGTCTACCTGCTGGGCGGCTGCTTGTTCTTCGCGACCCAGAAGCGGGCGCCACACGTGGGCGGCTCGCTCATGGAGGTTCTCCACGACGCGGCCATGAACGAGGTGCCCCCTGCCTCCGCCGCCCCCCAAGAACTGGCGACGACCATCGCCACCGCACTCGCCCGCGACCCGGCTGACCGTCACCCCACCGCCGAAGCGCTCCGGCGGGACGTTCGGGCCTTTCTCGATCACCGTGACTCTCGCCGGCGCTCGGACGAGGCTCTTGAGCGCCTGGAACGTCTCGAAGAGCGAGCCACCAGCGCGTCAGGGCCTGGTAAACACGCCGAGGTCCAGCAGCTGTTCAGCGAGTGTCGGTTCGGGTTCCGCGGGGCGCTTGGTGTGTGGCCCGACAACCCCGAGGCGGCTCGCGGCCTGCGACGCGCAATCGAAGTCGCCGTCGGCCACGAACTGGTTCGGGAGGATGCGGAGTCGGCTGCGGCACTCCTGGGTGAGCTCGACGATCCTTCGGATGAACTCCTTGCGGCGCTCGAGGGACTGCGCGACCGCCTAAGAATCGCGGGGCAGCGCGCGGAGCAACTCGAACGACTCGAGGCCGACTTCGACATCACGACGGGCCAGCGGACGCGCTCTTTGGTGGTCGCGATCCTCATGGCACTTTGGGCGATCGCTCCACTGATCCAGACGTTCCGTGACCCGGGGCCGCCAAGCTACAGACAACTCATTGCGATGCCGGCGTTGTACTTGCTGCTGACGCTTGGGTTGGCGTACTGGGCGAGGGAATCGCTGGGGCGTACGGCCATCAACCGTCGGCTGATGGCCAGCATGGTCCTGGCGCTGTCAGTGCAGCTCGTCGTGACCTCGTTGATGTGGCACCTTGACCTCCCAACCGCCGCTGCGATGCCCGTCTCGCTCGCGGTGTTTCTAGGCGTCGGTTGGATGGTGGTGTTGTTCGCCGAGCGCCGCGTTTGGCCGTCCATGATCTGGATGACGGTGTGCCTTCCGCTGACCGGTCTGTTCCCCGAGGTGGTGCTCTATACCGTCTCGTCGGCGATGTTCGGGTTGCTCATCAACTTCGTCGTCGTGTGGTGGCCCTGGAGCGACAGCGCCAAGCGAGCCCGTGGCGAAGGCTAGCTGCACATACTCGTCCGTCCGCCGCGGGCACGACAAAGGCGGCGCACACGAAACCGTGTGGCCGCCTTTCGGACTCAGATCAGCGCAAATCTACAGCCCGCGAACAAACGCGACGACATCGTCGATCTCTTTGTTCGTGAACTTCTTCTTGTAGGACTTCATCTTCGTCCCGGGCACGCCGCTGACCACGGCGGACTGGATCTTCGACTTCCCCAGACCAGACAGCGGAGTCACGCCAAGCTTCCGCCCAAACGAGGTGTCGCCTTTGCCGTCGCCGCCGTGGCAGGTCTTGCACTTGGCCATGTACAGCGCGCGTCCATTGGCCTTGTCGTACTTGGGCTTGGCTGGTTTTGGAGGCGGCTCGGGCTTTGGCTCGGCCTTGGGCTGTTCGGGCGTCTCCTCGCTGGCGGGCTTGGCCTCGGGCTTCTGGTTCTGCTTCTCCTTCTTCTTCTTGGGCCGTCTCTTCTTGGCCTTTGCAGCGGGCTCCGGCTCGGCAGCGGGCTCCGGCTCGGCCGCAGGTTCGGGCGCTGCGTCCGTCTCGTCGTCTGTGTCGGTCTCACCGTCAGTGTCCGTATCGGTGTCACCCATGGCGGGGACCGGCTGGTCCTTGGCCGGGTACTTCTGCGCGAGGAAGATCGCGATGTCGGTCGCCGTCTGGTCATCGAGCTCGGCGCCTTCTTCGACCATCGAGGCGACGACGCCGCGCCATCCTGCGATGTCGTCCGGCCCGTGGTTGTCGTTCTCGTCGAGCTCGTGGCAAGCGGTGCAGTGCTCAACGAGCATCGCCTCACCCTTGGCGGGATCGATCTTGGCGCTGCCGACGGCTTCTGCGGCGTGGGCGAGCTCGATGATCGCGTCGGTGTTCTTCTCGCCCTCGCGCTCGACGAGGCGGCGCTCTTTGGTCG
>CAYGTG010000966.1:0-3645 GCA_964352485.1 uncultured Nannocystaceae bacterium
GCGACGGGCAGGCGGAATCTGTGCACAGGGGCGACCCGACGAAGGCTCACCGCGTCACTGTAGCGGAGCGTTCAGTCGGCGGCGCGCCTGTGCACAGATTCCGCCTGCCCGTCGCTGTGGGTGGTCGCGAATCGCGGGCCGTTGCCTTCGGAGCCCACGTCGTCGGTCTGTCGCTCCTGCTGATGCTGGCCGGGTGCCAGCCGGGTGCTCCCGGAGCGACCCGATTCCTGGAGAATCTTGGCGACGGGATGGCGATCGTTGCAGCGATCGCTGTACTGGTCTTGCTCCTCTTGCTGGGTGCGGCGGTCCTTGTCGTTGGCAAGATGTCCAGCGCCTTCGCCGATGCCCAAACGCCGTCGAGTCTAGAACCGCACCCGGCGGATGTGGCTGACGGTGGTGTCGATCTCGATCTGGACGACGACGGCTTTCGCTCACGCGCATCTCTGCGGGCGTGGGGATGGTCCATCGGGTCCGTGTTGGTCTACGGCGGCCTACTCCTCGTGTTCTCCGACGGTCGATACAGCCAAGGAAACCTCATGCTGGTGCTCGGCGGCGTGTTCCCAATGGGGGCCGTTCTCGTCGCTTCCTCCGCGGCGCTTCGAATGCGCCACCGCTGGCCGCTGGTGGTCTCGCTCGCGCTGAGCGTGGGTTGGGTAGGCTTGCTCTCCGAGAGCTGGACCACGCGGGTCCTCACCGAACTCCCAGGACGCGTCGTTCAGCTGGCCACGAGCTCCTCGATCTCGTGTGCGAGGTTGTCCACCGGCCAGGTCTCCTGCTTTGGCTACGGGGCTCAGGGAGATGGTGGAGATCGCCGCGTGGATGGCCCCACGCTGGTGCGTGGTCTGAACGACGCCACGGACGTACGGGTCGCGGACCACTTGGCATGCGCCCTGCGGGAGCACGGCCCGCCGCTTTGCTGGGGGGCGCGTGATGAGCTCCCGGGCTCCGAAGATGAAAATGACGCTGTGCTGCCCTGGGAACTCTCGCAGGCCCACGACGCGGTGCAACTCATACCGTCACGGGAGCAGATCCTCTGGCGAAACGAGGATGGTGCACTGGGTGGATGGCCGCGTCCGCTGCCTCCTGGGCTCGACGATGCCGAGTCCCTCGTCGGTGCGAGTGACTATCGGCGAGGATGGTTTTGCGTTCGACGGCGTGAGGGGCCGGTCATGTGCTGGTCCTCTGACTCCGATGCGATCGTCCTGAGCGACGATTCTCCCCCCTCACAGATGGCGGTCAACGCAGATGGCGAACTCTGCGGCGTTTGGGGCGAGCAGGTACGGTGCTATGACCTGACGGATCCCGGTCCGCCAGTGCTGTACGACTTTTCGAGCGTGGAGGAGTTGGTCGATCTGGACGGATTTTGTGTACTCGAACGCGGCGGGATCGTCTCGTGCTGGCGGCGAATGGGCCAACCGATTCGCACCATGGAGCGGGCCGACCGAATCTTCGGGGCCGGGGGCCTGATCTGCGCCGAGACAGCGGGAGGGCGCTCGTGCACCAAACTTGACGGGTCGATGGACGAATACCACGCTGGCAGGCTCCTAGACCTCGACGACATTTGATCGCCGGGCGGGACCGGACGACTCGACGAGCGAGGGCAGCGCCCGACCTCCGCGATTCGCGAGCGAATCGCTTGGACTAGAACTCGCAGCTGCGAGGCGTGCGGGGGAACGGAATCACTTCGTGGATGTTCTCCCCCCGGTCGCGTACATGACCATGCGCTCAAAACCCAAGCCGAAGCCCGCGTGCGGAGCCGTCCCGTAGCGGCGTGTGTCGAGGTACAGCCGTAGTCCTCGGGCTCCAGGCCCAACTCCCGAATCGCGTCCTCCAGCACATCGAGCCGCTCCTCACGGGCCGAGCCGCCGATGTCGTCGCTGCGGCAAGGCCTGGGGCGGTTGTTCGGGCCACCGTGCTGAACACCGGACGATGCGGAGGAGGACCGGACGTTGGTTCTGCACGCCGGCTTTGGACGCCGCACCGCTTGCCCCGAAGTGCGGCGTCCCTCAAACCGCGCGGCTGATCCCGGCGCTCACCGACACCCCTGAGACGTCGTGCCCCGTTTCACAACAGGCTGCTAGTCTGGTGGGGTGTCCACGGACCTCTTCGATGCGCTGTTCGTCGTGACCGGCGCCCTCGAGCGTGCTGGCATCGACTACGGACTGGTCGGGGGCCTCGCCGTCGCGGTCCACGGAGCCCCTCGAGCAACGACGGACATCGATCTCCTGATCGCGCCCGACAATGCTGACCGCGCCGTGGCGCTGGCCAAGGAAGCCGGCTTCCGGTTTGAGGCGCTCCCGCAACGGTTCAGCGATGGCATGCGGCTACGTCGCGTGACGCGAATCGAGCAGGGCGAGTCACTCACGGTCGACTTCATGCTCGCCGACCCTTTCCTCCAGGCGGCCTGGGACTCTCGCGAGCGATACGATGCAGGTGATGGACGGCATCTGTGGGTCGTTGGCCGCGAGGCCTTGATCGCAATGAAGGTCCAAGCCGGTCGCGCGAAGGACCTCGCCGACATCGAACGGCTCACGGATCTCGACCGATGAGCGTCTCGATGTCGCCCGACGCGCTCGCCGAGCGTCTACGCACCGCATCGGATCTCGCAGATCTGCGGACGGAACGGCGCCTCCTTGCGAAGATCGACATGTCCGTGCCGGGGATCCTTTCCCGGCTTCGGGAGGTCGAGCAGCTTCGGCGGACCTGCCTTGCGCTCGCGCGGCTACGACGATCCGGTTCCGGATCCGCGGGAGGAGACGGAGGAGGATGACACTGCCCGAACGCGCTCGTAGCCGCGGGCCTTGCCCCGGGCGCAATTGGCCTTGCTCCTCGGAGCACTGGCTGACTTGAGCAGGCAGATCGGGAGCTTGTGTGCGAGGGTTGAGCGGTCGGGCCACCCACGTGGTCGCTCGCCAGACAGGAACGTATTCGGATGACAGCGGTAGATGCGATCGCACGAGCACGGCTTTCGCTCGATGGCCTTGCGGTCGGAGACACGTTCGGGGAACGCTTCTTCGACGTCGATTCACGGAAGAATCTTCCGGAACCGTCCATTGAACCGGTGTATTACCGTATGGTGGAACACAGGAACGTCCGTGGCTATCGGGGCCTTTTCTTGCGGGTGCGTGTTCGCCAACCGCCGCTACGGACACCTTCGGGGCGGAGTCTGGCCTGACCTCGGAAAGCACGGGCGGGCTCGGCTCTACCGGAGCCCCCGACTCAACCTCGGCCACGGCCGGATCCGCGACGGCCGGAACATCTCTCTCGACGAGCGGCTCCGGTGACGACAGTTCCTCCTCTTCCCCACCGTCCTCCACTTCCCCTTCAGAGTCTTCGGCCGGCGAGGACAGTACAGGCCCCGCATGTGCCGAGGACTGCGGAGACGGGGAGTGCATCGACGGAGCTTGTTGCGAGCCCGAATCCATCTGCGATGGAGTGTGCTGCGGCGACGGTGATGTCTGCTCGTTCCTCGAGTGTGTAACGCCGGGGGCCGACTGCATCGACGCCAGCGAGTGCGCCGAAGACGAGTACTGCGAGTACTCGCTCGGCGATCCCGAAGAGAAAAACGTGCGCGAGTGTCCGGGGGCACGGAGCGCAGGGCGTGGTGGGCCGAGAGCAGTTGCGAGCAGGCGGGAAGGCATGCGT
>CAYGTG010000967.1:0-3640 GCA_964352485.1 uncultured Nannocystaceae bacterium
CTCTTCCAGCGCCTCGCTTCGCACCGCGCTAGTCTCGGGGTGCCTGCGTGTTGCACTCGGTGCCGCCGCCCTCCCCTGTCGCCGCGCGTTTCCCCCTCAAATGCCTCGGCTCTCCCTGCCCCAGCTTCGCTCGACACCCGCCTGCAGATCCCCTGCGCATCCCCGCGCACCTGCCCCGCTCTCCTGCCGCCAGCCGTACTCCTCCATCCCGGCTTTTTCACACTTCATTTCGCTTAAACGCATCGAGTCATCGTGGCGAAGATCGAGGCTCTGTAGCGGGACCGCTCAGGCCTTGCGTTCCAGCCACGCATCGAGGTGCAGCAGCACGAAACCGAGCTCCGCGTTCTTGCGGTCGAGGCTCCCGAGGATCGACTCGACGTCTGCACGGATGGCGTCTCGGTTTTTGGGCCTGGCCAGCTCCCAGCGCGTGCGCTGGTAGAGGGCGCTGGCGATCGCTCGATCCGCGCTCCCTTGGGCCTTGAACTGGGGCGTGTCGAGCAAGGCGGCCATGACCGCGTGTGCCTCTTTAGCGCGGCCGAGCTCAAGCAGAGCCAGCACGCGAGTTCCCTGCGTGGTCGTGTCCCCGACAGGCATGGGGTCATCGAGCACGAGCGAGACGAGCTGGAGCGCCTGCGCGGCGTCTCCAGCTTCTAGAAGGCTCATCGCCTGGGCGTTGAGGAGCGTCTGCATGATGGGCGAGCGGGGATCGAGGCGGAGCAGGATGGCTCGACCACGTTCGAACGCCTCGACGGCCTTCTGCGGCTCGCCCTTCGAAAGCTCGAGGAACCCCTCGACCTTGTAGGTATTGAGGACGTGCGGGTGTTCCTCTCCGAGTTTTGCCACGAAGATGGCTCGGGCTTCCCACACCGACCGGAGGGCGTCGTCGAACCGGCCGAGCTCGGATTGGATCTGCGTAGCGTTGAGCAGCGCTTCGGCCACCCGCGTGCTGCCCTCGGGGAGCAGGGTCCGCCGGAGCTCGATCACCCGCTCGTTGAGCGCGTCAGCCTCCTCGAAGTTGCCCGTCAGGAGCAGCGCCAACGAGAGATTGTTCATCGCGTCGGCGGTGTCGAGGTTCGGTGGCTGCAGCAACTCGATCGCGCGACGCAGGACCGGCTCGGCCTCCTCATACTGCTTCGAGGGGAGCAGGGCGGCCGCGAGGTTGATGCGGGCCTTGTTGGTCTGAGGGTGTGCGTCGCCGACGGCTTCGATGCGAGACTCGAGGACCGACCGCGATAGCGATAGCGCCCGCTCCGGCTCGCCCTTTCGATCATAGATCGCCGCGAGCAGCATGCGCGCGTCGACCGTGACTTTGGCGTGGGGGCCGACGTGCTCGGTGTAGAGCCGAAGCGCCCGGAGTCCGTGCTCGAGGCCTGTCTCGAGGTTGCCCGCGACGAGCTCGAGGCGACCCAACGCCAGGTCGAGCGCGGCGCGGTCGAGCGGACGTCCGGACTCCTCGATCGCAGCCCTGGCGTGCTGCGCCCACCTCCGCGCTTCGTTCACATCGGTGAGGTGGTCTCCGTGGACACCGATCAAGTCCCTCGAGGCCGCACCTGCGACGTCGCGGTTGCCTGTCTCGGTCGCGGCGAAGTACGCCTCCGCGAGGGCGTCGGCGGCCTCCGCGTAGCGCGTCTGCCCCAAATGAACATTCCCGAGCAGTTCACTCGCCGACGCGAGCAGATACCGATCGTCGCGCTCGACCGTCTGGGCGATCGCGGCTCGCGCGAGCGCCTCCGCTCGTGTGAACCGACCCAGGCGGAGCAGAGAGCGCGCGTAGTGGAGATCTTGCTGGATGCTGAGGCGGGCTTCGCGGTCTTGGGGATCGTTCGAGAGCCGGACACCACGCAGGTGGGCGTCGTCGTCGCAGGTGTCGACCTCGATCTCAGCGAGCTGGCTCGCGCGTTGGATCGTGCGCGCGTCCGCTTCGGTGAGTACGTTGACGACGTTGCTGAAGCGTCGGAGGCGGTCCTGCAGGCAGACCTCGCGAGCCTCCTGCAGCTGCGCCGGCGTATCGGGCTCAGCGAGGCAGCTCGCCGCACGGATCGAGACCCACGCTCGGGCGGCGGCGTCGAGCTTGGGCTCCGTGCGGTGCCACGCATCATCGGCGTAGAGCAGTGGGCTGTTCGCGAACGCGGCCTGCAAGCGCTCGCGCTGCGCCGGACCCCAGAGCTCGTCGATCGCCGTGGCTCGCTGATCGCAGGCCACGCGTCTGCGGTGCTCCTGGAGCTCGCCGACCCCGTAGACTCCACCGGCGAGCACGGCCACACCCAGGGCCCCCACCGCATACCAGCGCATCCGCGAGGGGGCGTGCCCGAGCGCGTCGAGGAGCGCGTGCATGGAGGGCCAGCGGTTCTTCGGCTTGCTCGCGAGCCCCCGAACGACGACGTCCCGAAGCCATCGGGGGACGTGGTCTCGGGGCGGTGCCTCCTCGATCCCTTGGCTCATGATGGCGCGCAGCAGCCCTTGGATGGACGAGGCCCGGAAGGGTCGCTTCCCGTACAGCGCCTCGAAGAGGGTGACGCAGAAGCTGAACTGGTCGGAGGCTGGGCCCGACCGCCCACGGAACTGCTCCGGCGCCATGTAGGCGGGGGTGCCGAGGGCTCGTCCCGTCATGGTGAGCGGTACTTCCCCCACGTTCGAGGGGAGCAGCTCTTCGAGGGATGGGTCGAGTTCGCCCGAGTCTCCGAGCTCTAGCGCCGTCACCAGGCCGAAGTCCATCACCAGCACCCGCCGGCCGTCGCCTGTGAGCATGACGTTCTCGGGCTTGAAGTCGCGGTGCACCATCTTCTTGGCGTGGGCGGCGCTCAGCCCGCGCCCGGCTGCGGTCATGACCCCGACAACGCGCTTCCACGGGTGTGGTCCCTGCTCGACCCACGCCTTGAGGGTGAGCCCGTCCACGAACTCCATGGCGACGAACACCTGGTCCTCGTGCTGCCCTACGTCGTGGACGGTGACCACGTTGGGATGGTTGAGTTGCGCCAGGGCCTGCGCCTCGCGCAACAGCCGGGCGCGTCCACGCGCCTGACGAGAGGGCCCACCGTGGGGCCGCAGAAGCTTCAGGGCGATGCGCCGGTCGAGCTTGGGATCGTAGGCGGAGTAGACGACGCCCATGCCGCCAAAGCCGAGCACGTCTACGACGACGTATCGGCCGACCGCTTCGCCGCGGCTGAGGATGGTCAGACCCCGCTGCCGGGCGGCGGGTGGGGCATCGAGGCTACCGGGCTCGGTCGCGTCCACGCCGAACGATACGATCCACTCGGTCAGACGGTTCATTCGATCGCCGAACAAACAGCGGCGGATTTGGCGTCGCACAGGAGGGAGAGGCCGAACTCGGGGCCGAGCACGCACTCCGGATCGCGGCCACACGCCAGGGTCCGACCCTCGGCGTTGACCCCAAGCCAGATGTCGCGGTCCCCGACGACCTCGGCCCAAGCCAGCGCGTAGCTCAGGAACAATGTGTTGCGGGCTGGCACATAGGTGCTCGTCCGCGCTGTCGTGGATGAAGCTCATCGCCCGCGTCTTTCGCATCGACATCTCCGTATGCTCCCGCTGCTGCGGGCCCATGCGCCTCACTCGGGCCGTCACCACACCCGAGCACATCGCCGCCGCGCTCGTCTCGGCGTGCCTCCCCGGCGCAGCCCCG
>CAYGTG010000968.1:0-3632 GCA_964352485.1 uncultured Nannocystaceae bacterium
GGGGTCGGAGCGACCCCACACCCCGAAGGGGGTCGCGCAGAAACCCGGCACGGACCTTGGGCGTGAGGTACTAGCCACCCGAGGCGGAGTCGATCGCTGCGGCAATCGCCGTGGCGTCGGCGGCGTCTAATCCGGCGGCGTACAGCGGAGCGTATTGACACACTTGTGCGGCTCGATCTTCGGGTCCTGTGACCTCGAGCTTTGCCGCGTAGTCGGCGACCGACACGGCCAGGGCAACCTGCGAGAGGGCTCCGGCGTCGCTGGGGCGGTGGTGGAACTTGGCGCCCGCCCGCACGGTCTCACCAAGTCCCCAGGAGCGAATCACGGCCTCGCCCAGGGCGGCGTGGAGGATCTCGCGAGCCCGGGTGATGAACTCGGGCACGAGGAATTCTGGAGACTCTCTCCCATACTGACTGAGCGCTGAGTAGAGCAGGAGCGCGCCGATGTCGTGCAGCATGCCGACCAGAAAGCCCTGCTTGCTCCCGATGCCCATGCGCTTGAACACCACAGCGGTCGCCAGGCCGACCTGGAAGGAATGGAGGTGCTCACGCTGGACCTCGTCGTCCAAACCCGGGGCACGAAACACGCGACCGGACGCAACGGCGAACGCCATGTCGCGAAGCTGGTGGACGCCGACGGTCAGCGCTGCCTGAGATAGATCCGCCGGCGGTCGGCGAGACATCGCGGGAGAGGCCGCCAGCTTCAGCACGCGCGAGGCGAGCGCAGGATCGCGCTCGAGCACGGCAACCGCTTCGTCGATACTCGGGTCGGGGTCTCGTGCAAGCTCGGCCAGTCGCAGCGCAGCGTCAGGAAGTGGACGCAACTCGAGGGTCTCTTGGCGGAGGTCCCGAAGGATACGGACGCCCAGCTCCTTCTTGAACTGCTCCGGGCTCCAGGTGTGGGTGTCTTCGTCCTCTTCGTCCTCAATGAAGAAGGTCTGCACCTCGGGATCCTTGTATCTGCGCGTCGCAGCTTTCATGCCCAGCTGTTATGGGCCGCAGTGCGGTGCCGATCCAGCACTGGCACGCAACTCCCTCAGCCGGCCGATCGGCCCAACTTGGGGCTGCCATCCGAGGTCCAGGGTCGCACGAAGGCGTTGGACCACTGTGGACATCGCGACCATCATCGGATTCGTAGCATCGGCAGTCCTCGTCGTCGGTACGATCGTACTCGGAGGCGAAATCGGTCCCTTCATCGACGTTCCGAGTCTTCTGATCGTCGTGGGGGGAACCGGGGCGGCCGCGCTCACCGCGGAATCGCTCTCGTCTTGTATCGGGTCGATCAAGGTCGCGATCAACGTTTTCAAGGTCAAGGGCAACGACGCCACCGAGACCATCGCGAAGATCGCCGAGCTCTCCACGGTTGCGCGCCGGGAGGGCATCGTTGCGCTGGAGAACGCGAAGGTCGAGGACGAGTTCTTCGGCCGGGCGCTGCGGATGGCGGCCGACGGAGCCAACGCCGACGAGATCAAGGCCACCCTCTCCGGTGAGATCACCGCCATGAAGGCCCGCCACGAGCGCGGGCAGAAGTTGTTCAAGTTCATTGCGGCGAGCGCCCCGGCGATGGGGATGATCGGAACGCTCATCGGCCTGGTGCAGATGCTGCGGGCGCTGGACGACCCGGCCTCAATTGGACCGGCGATGGCGGTCGCGCTGTTGACGACAATGTACGGGGCGATCATCGCTTTCCAGATCGCCGGTCCGATCGCGACGAAGCTCGAGCACCGCAGCACCGAGGAGGCGACCCACATGGGCGTCGTTCTCGACGGTATTGGCGGCATCGTTCAAGGGTCCAACGCGCAGTCGATTCGGGACCGTCTCGAAGCCCGCTTGCCGCCCAGCCAGCGCCAGCAAGAAGCCGCCTAGCAGCCCGTGGTGAAAGGAGAGTACCGTGGAAGAAGAAGAGTGCGTATGCGAAGACAACAGCGGCGGAGAGTGGATGGCGACGTTCGCCGACCTCTCCATGCTGCTGCTGACGTTCTTCGTGCTGCTGCTCTCGTTCTCGAACATGGACGTCAAGCAGTTCCGAGAGATGCTCGGCTCGGTCCAGGATGCGTTCGGCGTACAGAAGCAGATCGCGGGCTCGGTCGAGGCCATCGCGTCGTCGCCCGTCGAGTTGTCGATGGATCAGAACGATGGCGCCGGCTACGCGTCGAAGCCCGGCGAGGCGGTCGACCCCAATGCTGAGATGATGGAGAAGATCTCGCAGTACGTTGCGAACCAGGACCTGCAGGACGACGTCGAGATCCTCTCGACGCCCAAAGGCGTGGTCGTTAGGGTCAAGGATGGTGCGCTGTACGGCTCGGGCAGCGCCGAGCTGGACGAGAATGCAAAGAAGGTCCTCGACAAGATCTCCGGCATCCACGGGAAGTTCGCGGACAGCATCCAGATCGAGGGCCACACCGACAATAGCCCGATGAGGTCGAAGAAGTATCCGTCGAACTGGGAGCTCTCAACCGCACGCGCCATCGCGGCCATGCACTACATGAGTGATGAAGGCGGCGTCGAGGCTGGGAAGATCGGTGTGGCCGGCTACGCTGATTCCAAACCGCTCGAGTCGAACGACACGCCCGAAGGTCGAAACAAGAACCGCCGCGTGGAGTTTGTGTTCTCCACCAATGGGAAGAAGACCACGATTACCACCAACGACGAAGGCTCCTCGGAGAAAACCGAGGAGTCTGCCGAGGCCGCAGAACCCGAAGGCCGCGCATTCGCGCTTCCGATGAGCGGGGCCCCATGAGAGCCCGACCGCCCACGCCATCCTCAGGCGTCGGCGGCCGGTCTCGGCCGCTTACAGCAGCGACAGTGCCATGGAGGGCAACTGGTTGGCCTGGGCCAACATCGCGGTGCCTGCCTGCGACATGATCTGGTTGCGGGTCAGCGCCGCTGTCTCGCGGGCAACGTCCACGTCGCGAATCCGGGAGTTTGCGGAGGTGAGGTTCTCTTCCTCGGTTCGAAGGTTCTGGACCGTGATCTCGAGGCGGTTCTGAGAGGCGCCCAGGCCTGCGCGTGAGGTCGACAAGGCATCGATTGCCGTGTCGATGGTGCCCAGGGCCGCGGACGCACCTGCTGCGGTCGACAGGTCCATGGCGTTGACGCCCAAGGTGGTGCTGTCGGTCGCCGTGAAGGCCACATCGATGGTGTCGTTTGCGGTCGCGTCCTTGCCCACTTGCATGGAGAAGGTGCCGGCGTCTCCACCCAGCATGTTGAAGCCGTTGAACTCACTGGCCTGCGAGATTCGCTGCACCTCGGCGACGAGCTGATCGTGCTCCGCGTCGATGAAGCCGCGCTCGTTGTCTGAGATCGCACCGTTGGCGCTCTGCACCGCGAGCTCGCGCAGGCGGCCCATGATGTTCTGCTGCTCGTTCATCGCGCCTTCGGCGATCTGAATCATGGAGACGCCATCGTTCGCGTTTCGCTCGGCTTGGCCGATGCTGCGAATGTCGGCGGTCATCCGCGCGGAGATCGCCATGCCCGCCGCGTCGTCGGAGGCACTGTTGATTCGCATGCCTGAACTGAGGCGGGCGACCGACTTTCCAAGCGCGCTTTGGGTCGACATGAGGTTTCGTTGCGCCCCCATGGACGTCGCGTTGCTGATCACCGACGACATCGTCGACAGCGACGCCTCGATCG
>CAYGTG010000969.1:0-3631 GCA_964352485.1 uncultured Nannocystaceae bacterium
GAATTGAGATTATCTTATTATTCTGTTGCCGTTCGCCCGTCAAATCATTAGCAATGCCAACCCTTGTCTCCTCTCCATTTTCCTCTTCCGGCATCACATTTACGATAACACTGCCTGGCTTATGCGCCATTTCCACATAAATATCCTCACGTGACAGTACATCTTTATACAGACGCGTTGTATCAACAGCATGATACCACACATTGTCCAGAACCAGTTTATGATGCTGCAGTGGAGCATTTATGATATATTTGAACGGTGTAACCCGCGCTTCGTCTGCTTCCGTCCACTCATGTCCGTTCACTGTCGCAATCTCGATACCGGCGGGATCACTGAAAATATTGAACGCCCCTCTACCGGCGTGCCGGCGAATAATTACCGGAGTCCCGTCAACAAACTTGACATCTATTGCAAGGAAGTCTGAATCATGGTAAGAGTTTCTTCCTTCATACATCCAGTGCTGAATAAGCGTTGCACGATATAGATCGTCATTGTCTTCATCCAACTTGAACAAATCGATCAACTCAAAAGAGATTTTGGTTGCGCCATAAGTATTTATGTATCTGCCAAGATCTCTTAGATAGGCAGATGCATTCTTTGGGGCTCTCGGCGGTGCTTCAGTGCCATTATCGTAGATTTTGGAAACCGTGATTGCTACTTCGTTTTCACCACCGTCTTCACTTACTTTGAAATATTGCCCCAAAGCGTTGATAATATTGTCTTCAGCTTCATTGTAGGCCGACTCCAATCCTTTAATTAGATCATGTACATCCTTTTCTCTGCCACCAACAGGTTGGCGCTGTGCATCGCGATTTGATTTAAATTCAATATCAATATTCTCAATCGTTACCTGATCTCTCTGGATATTGAAAGTGAGTATTGCCTGTGGTAAATCAACACTGCTGGCGCCTGATCGTGAAACCAGGTGCAATCCTCTTATCTCATAGCGCATGGGAGCATCATACACGGGCACAACAAGTACCTTATAAGCCCGGTCAATGCCCTTAAGCACGCAGTAATTCTCTGCTATATTGTGCACAGACTGCCGCAGTTCCGGGGTTAAGCTGGGTGTATCAGCCGCATCGTATTCAATCTTTTGAATGGCGGTTAAAACTTCGCTCGTAATCTTGCCAAAGTCGTTTCTTATCGTGGTACCTTGCACAGCCGGCAAAGGCCACATATTTACATTCACACGATCAATATTTTCACATTGCCCTTGAGCCTGTACGTCCAGCACACCAGTTATCACAAGGGCGAGCGTGAGTATACCACACCTTGCGGCAAGTATTAATTTATTCATGGGGGATTGCATATTCCTGTGGGAAAATAAAATCGATGTACACAAATTCAAGTGGGTTATTTCACTGGGTTCATTCAGTGGACTTAATTTGGCAGGCTTATTTCAGCAGCGTCATCGGACGGACCTGTACACCGGTGGGGGTTTCAAGGCGATACATGTACATTCCGCTGGATAAATTAGCGGCTTCAAAAGTCACTTCGTGATAACCACTTTTCAGGGTACCTTCCACAAGTAGTTTAACCACGCGGCCTAGCATGTCGTAGACTTCCAAACGAACGGGTACTTCGTCAGGCAAGCTAAAGCGGATGGCAGTGACTGGGTTAAACGGATTGGGATAATTTGCTAACAACTCAGGCTGATTGGGCAGGTCGCCGATCTGGCTTGCTGCTGCATTAATCATACTGAAATTAAGCGTTAGAGGGCCGTAAAGCGCACCTGTCGCTCCGTTGAGCCCATACGGTTGTCCATCTAAAACAAAGGTCGTATTCAGTCCTGGCCAAGCTCTGTAATCAAGAGCAGGATCATCATCTGTAAGATCCCTATTTGTGGGGTCACCAAACAGAGCATAAGGTCTAAAACTCTCAATGGGATCGACAACAGTGACTTCGCCATTTTTCAAGTCAAATTTAATACTTTCGATTGCCGGCGTTAGATAATCAATCGTATTTGCCCGTACGTTGACACTATCTGTGCCGATGAGATTCATGTCAATGACCGCGCCTTCAAGAATTGGATCGAAGTCGGGTGTCCCCCCGCTTCCATCAATGGGTAATTCAGTAACTGCATCGATCAGGGTATAACTACCAATACGTGGACCAATTACCGTAAAGTTTACGATCGCTGCATCCAGTGTATCTCCGCCAATGATAGGTGCTCCAGAAAGCGCATAGGTACCCAGCGACAAGTTTTCATCAAAAAAATCGCCGGCGTTATCATCGCCGTACACAGAATAGTCTGCAACACCATCCCCGTTCTGCAGGCCCACAATATCACCAGACAGCAAGGTTACGAACAGATCTGTAAGGACTTCGTCAATCAAGCCCTGAGGATCTGTAACATTTGCTTGAATATTAAGCCGGTTGATGTCAATTCCCTGATTAGACAATGCAACCAGATCAATCACGCTGCCTTCAGCGATCGGATCAAAAGCTGGAATTGCTTCATCAGTCTCAGCATTTATCAATGAAAAATTATCAACACTAACTTCTGTCCCAACAACTGTAAAAATAGCCTCCTGCGGTGAAGCGCTTACTCCTTGTCCATCAGCCTGACTGTATGGTGTTGCTACTACTGTGTAGGTACCCGGAAGCAGAGTTGCACCGTTGAAGTCGCCGGCATCATCGCCAAATGCAGAAAATGGCAAGGAGCTATCTACAATCGCTGGATTACCCATGTCATCCAATACAGGATCTCCATTCTCATCTATCAAGGTAAACACAACGCTTTGCGCACAGCCATCTGTGTTAAACTGGGCACTGAAATTCTCTGCAGTCGCAGCATCAATGGTTATACCATTCGTGAGCGGGCCGACGGTAGCGTTTGCATCCGTATTCAAGTAGGTGAGATTGTCGGCAGCAACGTATTCCATGACGGCAAAAACACCATCATTTCCTGATAAGTTTACGACCAACTCATTGTCTGCCGCCCCTCTGAAACGATCAACTACTACTACAAACTCATTTCCAGCCGCACCGCGGTCATGAACAATCGTAGCGTTTTCTTCGAGCACACTACCAACGTTCTGAAGATCAATACCGCTAGCGCCATCAAAATCAGCATCTACATCACCTACGGGATACCCTTCAACATCAAAAATGTACAGGTCGTAATCCGCCTGGGTACTCCAGGTTAAAGTAGCAACCAACGTTTCGCCCGGGTCAAGATTTGCATTCAGATAGTAATCCGAAAGCGCCGTATCGCTGTTAAAAGAAGCACGGCAATAATCATGCGTATCTTCGGGAAATGAAAAATCATCTCCTGTCACCGTATCAAAGTAGCTGCTCCCATACGCAACATCTGCGGCACTAGCAGACAAATTATTCTCTACAGAAGCTTTTAGTTGCTGCGCTGCAGAAGATTGCTTAAACCCATTTCCTGCACCACTTTTTTCTGCACGTTTAGCGGTAATTGCATCTGTCATTCGTGACAATGCAGTTTCCGATAGCGTTGTTTTTTGAATTGTTTGTTCTTGAGCAGCGCGCTTTCCGACACGATCTTGCGCCTGCACAAATTGGTTTGAGAACGCAGCAATGAAAAGAAAAATAAAGGCATACAAACTGGCCTTATTCAATACGCGTT
Source organism: uncultured Nannocystaceae bacterium (assembly GCA_964352485.1). Lineage (GTDB taxonomy): Bacteria > Myxococcota_A > Polyangia > Nannocystales > Nannocystaceae > CAJXVA01. The sequence continues at coordinate 3,599 of CAYGTG010000969.1, forward strand.
TGCTGTAGTAGCTTACGGCAATCATCGAGTATC
>CAYGTG010000970.1:0-3626 GCA_964352485.1 uncultured Nannocystaceae bacterium
GCCGTGCGCGAGTACACGGCGGCGTATCGCATCCTGCCGGGCGACGCGACCGCGCTGTTGGGTCGAGCGGAAGCCAAGCGGAGCCGGACGGCGGAGGGACGCTGCCCCAAGGCCGCGATCCGAGACGTCCTGGAGATTGAGCGAAACGACCCCAAGGGGATCTGGTTGGAGCAGCGCTCGGTGTTGATCGACTGGATGACCGCCTGTGGGGCCCGTTATGCGACCCGGCAGCTTCGCCTGGCGCGTACGCTGGCCGCAGAGGATCCCGGAGCGAGCGGCCGTGATGACGACATTCGGCTCACGCTCGCCAAGCTCGAGTTCGCGTACGGGTCCGACCGCGGTACGCCCGACGAGCTGTCCGAGCGTCGCAAGGCCGGGTTGGCTGTGCTGGCCCTGTACCTCGAAGAGTGTCGGAACGACAAGCGCAAGCCGACCGCCGAGGCGCTGCGGTTGATGGCGGAGTGGTACCGGGACGAGAATGACCTCGAACGGTCCGCCGAGCTGTACGAGCAGCTCGACCGCACCTACGCGGGCAGCGAGTTCGCCAAGGATGCCGGGAAGATTCGAGAAGAAATCGAGTTTGAGCTCGAGCTCCGCCAGCTGGACGAAACGCAGGGCTTTCGGCCCTCGGCCGCGGCGGAAGCTGCGTCCAATGCGGGCATCGTCGCGCTGCGAGAGGGCAAGTACGAACTCGCCGAGCAGCGGTTGACCGAGGCCATCGACGAGAGCCCCTGGTTCCCGCGCGCGTACTACTCGCGCGGCGGCGCGCGAGCCCGGCTGGACAAGCTGATGCCCGCGGTCGACGACATCAACCGCTCGATCCGGATGGACCGCTCCGACTATCGCGCTCATATGACGCTGGGGCTGATCTACAAGAAGGAGTTTGCCGGCGCCGAGGACGACGAGGCGATCAAGCATCTTTCCTCCGCGCTGCGTTTGCGGCCCGACCTCACTCGCCTGCACTTGCTGCTTGGTGAACTCTACGCCCGCACCGATCGCGAGAAGGCGCGCGAGCACTATCAGCGCTTCATTCAGCTGACCGAGCTCGAGGATCCCGAAGCCCGGAAGGCTCGCAAGGCGCTCGAGGACCTCGAGCGGGAGATCCGCAAGGAAGACCCGCTTCCGATGCCGCCTCCGGCCGAGGAGAGCATTCGCTTTCTCGACCCTGGCGTGCAGAGGGTCATCAACGAAGCGTACCTGCGAGGTACCGAACATCAGGACTGGCAGATGGCGGAGAAGATCCTCGCGCAGGCCCGCGAGAGCTTCCCGGGCGAACCCGTCATTCTCAACGAGCTGGCGCGGGTGGTCTATCACCAGGAGCGCTACGGGGACGCTCGCGCCTACTGGGAGGAGAGCCTGCAGATTCTCGAAAGCCAGGTCGAGGTGCATGAGCGGCTGGGGCTGTTGTTGCGAGAGGACCTCGCCGACGAAGCGATTCCACATCTGCGGCGCGCGGCGGATCTTGGATCCCTGACCGCTCGGTTTTCCTTGGCAGAGCTGCTGTGGGAGCAGACAAAGCCCCTGGAGGCGCGTGAGCAGATCGAGCGCTACTTGGCCGAGGGCAGCGATTACGACCTGTACTGGGACCGCGCCCAGGATCTACACGGTGAGATCGAGAGCCGCTTCTTCCAGGCCTACCTCGCGCTGGCCCTGCTGTTGACGCTGATGGTCGCGTTTCCGGCGTGGCGGGTGTATCGCCACTATCGCGGCGCATCGTTGGAGCAGCTGCTGGAGCGGGCACCCAAGAGCTACCCCGAGGTGGCCCGCGTCCTGTCGCTGATCCGCCACGAAATCCTCAAGCACAACACGGCGTTCCTCGCCGACGTGGCGCGGGCGCTCGAGTACTCGTCTCCCGATGCGGACGTCCGGGCTGAAGTCCTGGGGCGAAGGCTGTTCGGCGAGGCGTTGGCCCGGCGTGGTCGTCCCAAGCGTGGCCAACCGCTCGAGGGTGTGTACGGTCGTTTTCACGGCTACCTCGATGAGCTCGATCAGGTGGCGCGGGCTTATCAGGTCACGCTCAACCTTCATCGCAAGGACCCGACGTTCCGGCCGATGATCGCGGCGTTTGACGACCTGGCGCACTGGGGTGCCGCCCTGGGGCGCACGCCGATGCTCTCACCGGCCAAGCGGGCCGAGCTCGCAAAGACGCTGGGGCGCTGTGGACACGTGCTCGGTCGAAAGGCGTTCGAGCGCCTCAGCGGCCTCATTCAACAGCTGTGCGTGACCAAGGTTGATTCGTCGTTGATCGAGACCTGCTACGCGCAGGTGAAGGGCGAGAAGCAGTTCTCCGGTCTTGAGCTCGGGCCGGTGATCGTCGAGGGCGAGGCCGCCCCGGTCCGAATCTTCCGAACCGACCTCGACGATATCTTGGCCAACGTGATGCGCAACTCCCTGCGCTCCAGCGTGCACTACGCCCAACCGCCGGTGGCGCTTGGGGTCACGCTTCAGATCGAGATCGATGAAATCACCGGCCTTGGATCGCTGGCGATTCGCATCAAGGACCGAAGTCCCGAGCCGCTCACCAACGAGATGCTTCGCGGCCGATACGTCGAGCGTGGAATGGGCATCACCGTCGACTTGCTCTCACGCTATGATGGGGCCATCGGCGTCGAAGCAGAACCTGGGTGGAGCAAGGCCGTCGTGCTGCGGTTCTTCACCGTCGAGCAGGATGCGATCCCCTTGCCCGAGGCCGCGCAGTGAACGCTGTGCCCGTGGATATTGTCGTCGTCGAGGACGGCGACGAGTACATCACAAACCTCACCACGTTCGTGGCCGAGGGCATGCAGTATCGGCAGGCCAAGAGTGGCGTGCAGGCATGCCAGCTCATCGCCGAGCGCGCGCCGGCCCTCGTGTATCTCGACATGCGCTTTGATCGGATTCCCGAGGAGGACTTGCTGGGGGACATCGCGCAGCTGACCGCGCGGTTCAATGGAGACGTGTCCCGGGCGCGACGGTTTCAGCAGGACAACCAGGGGCTGTTCGTCCTGCGTGCGGTCCGTGACGCCGGGTTCGTGGGCGCGGTGATCCTCAGCTACGACTTTTCGGCCGAGGAGCGTCGCTTCGCCGCGCTCAAGGCCCGGGACCCTGCGCTTCACTACTGTCCCGACTACGCTGACGCCAACACGATACGCGCCACGATCCTCGAAGCTGTTGGCCGGGCCTGATACGTTGCGGCCGTGTCCGAAGTCCCCGAACCGTCCTCTGCGTGGCTCGTCGCCATCCGCCAGATGGCGATGCCCGCCGACACCAACGCCCACGGCACCATCTTCGGCGGCTTGATCCTCAGCCTCATTGACCAGGCCGGTGCAATCGCCGCCCAGAGCTCGGGCGCGAGCAAGGTGGTGACCGTGGCCATGGACAAGATCGTCTTCCACGAGCCGGTGCACGTCGGCGACCTCATCACCTGTCATGCCCGGGTCGTCAAACGCGGACGCACCTCGATGACCGTATGTGTGAAGGTCGAGTCCGAAGCGCCGATCTCTCTGGCCAAGCGAATCGAGCCTCGCCAGGTGACGCAGGCGGAGGTCATCTACGTGCAGATCGACGATCACGGGCGCCCGCTTCCGCTGTGAGGGGGCACAGCCCCGTACGTTTCACGCCCTGGCGGTCGCCCTGTCGGGCTTGCT
>CAYGTG010000971.1:0-3625 GCA_964352485.1 uncultured Nannocystaceae bacterium
GGAGCGAAAAATCCATCGCGATCCGCCGCGCCGGGTTTCACCACGGGCTGCTAGGTGATAGTGCATGCCCTGAGTAGCCCGTGGCTTCACCACAGGCTGCGAGCGCGAGGTTGCCTTCAGGCCTTCGTTTTCCCCGTGGCAATCACCTTCGCGTAGACGTCCTTCTTTGCCGTGCCCTTGGCGACCAGCGCCTCGGCCTGCTTCAGCTCCTCGTCGATCAGAGCCTTGAAGGCCTCGAAGGGCTGGGCGCCAGAGAGGTGCCGGCCGTTGACGAAGAACGATGGTGTACCGCGTGCGCCCAAGACCGCTCCCTGGGATTGCTGCTTGCGCACCTTGGTCTCGAGCGCCTTGTCCTTGATGTCCGTCTTGAACTTGGCGACGTCGAGCTGCAGCTCGCTCGCCCACTTCTCGAAGTTCTCGTCGGTGAGCGCCCGACCGTTGGCAAACAGCTTGTCGTGCATCTCCCAGAACTTGCCTTGGCGACCCGCGGCTTCGGCAGCGACCGCTGCAGCCATCGCTCGGTTGTGCATGGGCAGCGGGTTGTGCTTGAAGGCGACGCGGACCTTGTCGCCATAGGCCTCGTGGATCTTGTCCATGGTCGGGTTGACCTTGCTGCAGAAGGGGCACTGGAAGTCGGACCACGCAACGATGGTGACGAGGGCTTCGTCCGAACCCTTGACCGCCGCGTCGCCAACGTCGACCTTGTAGGTGAGCTTGGGATCGGGTCGACCGGCGCGTGCAGCGGGCGGCTTGGCTTTTCCTGGCGCGGCGGCCGGCAGGGTGTCGAGCTTTTGTTCGAGGCTGTCGATCTTGGCCAGGACGTTGTCTTGCTTTTGGTCGATGCTGGCGAGCGTCTCTTGGATTTGGGCGAATCCCGACTGTCCCTGACAGGCAGGAAGGCCCGCTCCGAAGACCGAGAGCAAGGAAAGCGTGAGCAATGAGCGTCGAGCGTGCATGGACATGACGGCGAACGCGGTTCGTCCGCGCCGCATATCGCCCAACGATGTTGATTCATTTCGCCGATATGTCTGGGGGCGAGGCATCGACGTCGTCGCTGTGCGCGGCGATGAACCTGGCTCCGAGCAGTCCTGCCGCCGAGATGCCGGCCATGACCCAGAAGGCGGACCCACCCCAATGGTCGTACAGGGGACCGGCTCCGAGCATCATGAGTCCGGAACCGACGCCGGTGGAGGCGGCGTACAGGGAGGTCACCGTGGCGGTCGCGCGTTCGTCGACCCGCTCCTGCACGTATGCGATCGCCCCCAGATGCAGCGCGCCGAAGGTCAGCCCATGCAGGATCTGGATCGCGAAGAGCGACGAAGGATCCGTGGTCATCGCGAGCAACGGCCACCGCGCGAGTCCGCCGACTGCGGCCAGGGTCAGGAGCCCGGTCGAGCCGAGGGTTCGCTGAACCCGGCCGCTGAGGGCGAACAAGACGATCTCTGCGAGCACTCCAATCGACCAGAGCTGACCGATGGTGGTGTCGGGAACGTCATGGGCGCGCCAGTGGGCGGTCCCAAACGCGTAGAGCACGGCGTGGGAGGCGTGCAGGAGGCCTGTGGTGATCAGGAACCGTGCGTGGCTCCGCTTGGGTGCGCCCATCTTCGCCGGCACGGACAACTTGGGCCCGCGTCGCGGCATGAACACGACCGCGGCGACGACGAACAGCGCGGCGATGCGCAGCGCGTTGAGGACGTCCTGCTCGTTGCCGTGCGCAAGCAACCAGCCCCCGACGTTCGAGGCCACGATGAATGCGGCCGAACCGAACAGCCGGAGGTGCCCGTAGTTCACCGTGCCGGTGCTTCCCAGCCGCAGCGCGACCGAGTCCACCAGCGGAATCAACGGGCTGTAGGAGACCCCCAACAAGGCTCCGACCGCGACGACCTCCCACACGCTCGAGGTCAGGCCGAACAGTCCGTAGCTCGCGGTGGCCAGGACGGCGAGCACGATTGCCGGTGCTTTGACCGACCCCAGTCGATCACCCAGGCGACCGATCAACGGGTTGGCCGGGACGCGCATCCAAGTGATCGTGCCGAGCACGATTCCAATCGTCCCCGCCGAGTAGCCGCGGCTTTGCAGCCACACGGGGAAGTACGGCATGTGCATGCCCAGCGCGAAGAAGATCGCGGCGAATGCCAGAGCGATGCGGACCTTCGCGGACACGACGGCCCCGTATACACGACCTGGCTCCACCGGCCGCGGAGCTGGGGCATCGACGTATGATCCCGTAACCACGATTGTTTTTAGGTTTTTGTATTATTTCGAACATTCGTTATACAAAGCGGCGTGCCGAAGATCGTGGACCACGATGCGATGCGCGACGGGCTCGCCGAGCGATGTGTCGAAGCGTTCGCAGATCGAGGCTACGGGCAGAGCTCGATGCGGAGCATCGCCGAGGCCGCCGGCGTGTCGACCGGCACCCTGTATCACTACTTCGCCAACAAGTCGGCGCTGTTCCAGCACGTCGTCGAACGCGTCGCGCGTCTCGACATCAGTCAAGCTTCGGAGCTGCTCATTGCGGCGTATTCCGATCCTGCGCAGCGGGTACGTCCACTGATCCAGTTTGTGTCGGCTGCGGTTCCTCGGCTGGCCTCCCACTTCCGGGTGCTCAACGAGTACTCGATCCACCCCGACAATCCTGGCGAGGCGTGGACCGCGTTGATGCAAGAGAGCCGAGGTCGCTACCTCGATGCCCTTCGCGTCGCGCTCGAGGTCGAGGACGAAGCCCGGCTGGACATGGTCTTGCTCACGATCTGCGGAATGGTGCTGCGCGCGATGTGTGCGGACCCGACCAGCACCGATGTGGATGCTGTCGTGCTTCAACTCGAGAGGTTGCTTTCATGAACCGAGTTTTCATATTCCTGTGTGTTGCCCTCGCCGCGTGTGGCGGTGAGGACTCTGGCCCTCACCCTGGCGCTGCGGAGGCGACCGGCGGGGAGACCTCCTCGTCGACGAGCCCACAGGACGAGGGCTCGAGCGGTACCCCAAGCGTCCGGGCTGATCTGGGCGTCGACCCTCCAGCGGTATGCGAGGCATCCTGCGCGGTCGCGTCGGCCTGTCAGGGGCTGGCCGTCCCCGATTGCCTCCTCCAATGCTCGGCCGAGTTGGCCGACGCGCAGTTGGTCTCCGGGGCCTGCGGAGCGGCGCACGAGGCTCTCGAGAGCTGTGTTGGTGCGTTGTCCTGTGACGAACTCGCGGCCCACGATGCTGGTGAGGACGGCCCATGCCGACGCGCGGCGCAACAGACCGCGCTCGACTGCGAGGCCTCCGGAGCCTCGCCGTCCACCGTCTGTGCCGATCTTTGTGCCGAGCTGTTGGAGTGCGGCCTGGCCGAAGAGACTCCGTGCCTGGCGAACTGCACCGAGTTGCGCTCCGCCGCGACCTCATCGGGAGAGTCGTGCGCTGCGGCTCAAGACGATTACCTGAGCTGCGTGGGTGCTCTTGATTGCGACGCCCTCGATGGATGGGTGTCGACAGGCTCGACACCGACCTGCACCGACCCACTCGACCAAGCTTGCGCTGGAGACCAAGAATGAGCCGCCGATCTCTTCCCGTGTTCCTGTTTTTCTTCTCCGCCGTCGCTTGCGATGAGCCCGCCCCGCCCGCCGCAGATGGACCACCGAGC
>CAYGTG010000972.1:0-3623 GCA_964352485.1 uncultured Nannocystaceae bacterium
CGGAGCCCGAACCGGAGCCGTTGCCCGTGCCAGAGCCCGAACCGGAGCCGGAGGCCATCCCGGAGGCCCTACCGGAGCCCGAACCTTCGCCTCGGGCACAGCTGGGAATCACGGTGACCCCCACCATCGGGCTGGGAATCCTACCTCCAGAGCAAGGGTCTGTCCTCTTGGGAGGGGGTGGATCTCTCGGGCTGGATCTGCGAGCGGTCTCCGGCTGGCTCGCGACCCTGGAGATGCGTGCGCTCGGACGAAGTGCGGGCCCGGTATCCCTTTCCCGGCTGAGGGTCGCTTTCGGTGGCGGATACGTCTGGCGTTGGAGCGCTCTGGAGCTGAGTCTGGCGGCCCTAGCGTTCGTGGAGCCCTGGTGGGTGCGGCGTGAGGGCTCGGCGGCTCCACTGCTCGAAAGCGCGACGCCTGTCCTGAGGCGGCCGCTTCTCGGCGCGGCCGTTCGGGTTTCCCCAGGGTTGTTCGTGTCGTCCAAACGGCCATCCGGTCCCATGTTCAGGCTTGGACCGCGCATCGACTTGGGAGCTGGGTTCGTCCCTCAAGGTGGCGTTCGTTCGGTCCGCCTTGCGATCGAAGACGCGACGGGGGCGGCGACAGATCACCTGCGGCTTGGTGGGCTCGAGCTCTCCGTTGGATTGGAAGCTACGATCTGGTTTGGGCTTGGGCCGCGCAAGCCGAAACGGCCCGCAGTCGCGGCCACCCGCCTGCCGCAGGTTCAGTTGTAACGGCGGGCTCAGGCCGGGAACCCGAGTGAGGGACCTGCGAGCTACTCCTCTCGCGGGCGACGAACCCGTGACGCAGCAAAACTTCAACCAATCCAAAAATGCTCCGCGGAAGGGGTGGATCCTCCCCATCTCTAGGGCGACCGGCGGGGGAACGCTCGGCCGGGCAGTCGCGCTCTACGTCCTCGGTGCGGTCACATCGACAGGGATGTTCGCCTGCGCTCGTCCCAACCCACGCTTCGATGCCGACGGCGATCCGGCGGACGCGACCGGTAGCACCGGTCGCCCCGCCGACACCTCCAGCGAACAAGGCGCAACGGACTTCGGGACCGGCGGCCTCGACTCGAGCGACGACACCGGCTTCGAGCTCGACGGTTCTACCGCGACGCTGCTTGTGTTCGCTTCCGAGCCGAGCAACGGAAGCTTCGACTTTGACCGCGGGGGCGAGCTCGAGCAGGCCGATGCACACTGTGCCTCAATCGATGCAGCCCGCGATACACCGCTTTGTGGCGGGACCATCCGGGCGTTCGCCTTCGTCCATCCCCTACCGACGGACCAACGAATCTCCGAAAGACTCGGACTGCCCAGCGATCAACCCGTCGACGCTCCGAACGGATCACGAATCGCCAACTCCGTGCGTGGCTTCGCGATGGGGCCCCTCCTCATGACGCTCACGGACGCCGAGGTGGTACGGAGCACAACAACCGCGGTGTGGACGGGCTTGAACCCGATCGAGCCGGGGAACTGCCAAGGCTGGACATCCGGAAACGACGAGCGTCGTGGCGGCACAGGAGAACTCCGCGGTAATGAGGGCTGGGCAACTGCGACGGTGGCGAGTTGCGGCACAGAACATCCCATCCTTTGCCTGTGCGAGGCGGCGAGCTTTTAGCGATGCCGAGCTGTAACGTCGAGCGAAAATCGGGAACGAGACGGCATGAACAAAGTGACGCTCCACTCGACGTTGGCCATCCTTTCTCTCCTCGCTTTCTCACCCGAGGCCCGAGCCGACGATGCCGACAAGGCCGCTTGTGCCGACCTTGAGAACGGCGACGACTGCGTGCGCGGAGACGGCGATGAAGGGACCTGCGTGCCGGACGACAGCGACCCGGGCGTCCTCACGTGCGAGGACGAGGCGTTCGACAGCATGGGCGACTCGGGTGACGATGGCTCCGATGGCGGCAACGAAGCCGCGTGCGTGGATCTCGAACTGGGGGAAATCTGCCTGCGCAACGACGGCCAGGAAGGCACCTGTGTTCCCGACGATAGCGATCCCAACGTGCTCGAGTGCGAAGATGATTCCGTTGGCAGCGGCGCTGACGACGGAGCGAGCGGCGGTGGCAGCAACAATGCGGCGTGCGCCTTTCTCGAAGAGGGCGACGCCTGTGAGCGCGACGATGGAGACCCGGGGACATGCGTGCCCGACGACAGCGACCCCGACATGCTCGAGTGCGAGGACGAAGCCGCGAGTTCATCCGAGTCCGACAACGACATCACTGTGTCGTGCTCGGTTGGCGACGGAACGGCGCCGTTGGGCACGATGTCTGTGCTGGTGCTGTTTGGCCTCGGCGCGGTTCGTCGACGGATGCTCGCGTAACCGCGGCACGGGTTCAGCCTTCTTGCGGGTCCATGGCCCGCGGGACGGTGGCTCGAGGTCTTCGACGGGCTGCTAAGCCTCGAAGAGCTCGACAATGAGACCGTCGGGCGTGGGCTCGTTGCAGAACGACAGCAGCGGAAGCATCAGCTCGGCTTGCAGGCACGTGCAGTCGACCTCGTCCGTGCATGCCTCGGGCATCGACAGGCACTCGTAGACGAGGGCCGCGCCCTTCACCGGGGGGCTCGTGATCGTGCAGTATTGAAGCGCCGTCACGCACTGCAGCTCTTCGCCACAGTCGAACGTGGTGCAGATGTCCGCCGCGACGCAGCCCTCGCCCTCGACGAAGTTGGCGTCTTGTCCACAGTTGCAGCCGGGGATGACCGCCTCACAGTCGTTGGGAAGCCCGCACACGTAGTCGCCGCACGCGTTGGGTTCCCACGTTCCGTCGGTGGACTCGCAGAGCTGCTGTGGGCCAATCCCCCCGGTGGAGCCGCTCTCGCCGGAGCTACTGTCGATGCCACTGGCGCTGCTGGAGCTGCCCTCGCTGGAGCTGCCTTCGCTGGAGCTGGCGTCGGACGTGCTCGACGACCCTTCCCCGGTGGCTGCACTGCCCGAGGCGGTCTCGGTGTTGGCCGAGTCGGATGCCGTGATCGTTGCCGTTTCGGTGGTGGCGTTGTCCGTGTCGCCCGAGCCTCCACCCGAGTTGCCTTCGGTGTCGGTGTCGCCGTCCGAAGCCGAGTTGCAGCTCAGCGCGAACGCGATCGAAAGAAGACCAAGTCGCTTCATGCGGAGGAGCATGCGACATCGGCTTGGCTTGCGAAAGCGGCCCGGCCGCCGCGTTTGACGGGGGCATGACGTGCGTGGCGCTCGTAGGTTGCTAGACCCGCGGCATGGGATCGAAGACACCCGTACGAGTCGCCATCGTCGGCGGCGGATTTGGCGGGCTACGCGTGGCGAATCGCCTGGCGAACACGGATCTGGACGTCACGTTGATCGATCGCCGAAATCACCACTTGTTTCAGCCGCTGCTGTATCAGGTGGCAACCGCAGGGCTCGCGGTTTCCGACATCGCGATGCCGCTGCGGTCCGTGCTGCGCAAGGCAAGCAACGTGCGCATCGTGCTCGACGAGGTGGTCGGCATCGACAAATCCGCCAAACTCGTCAAGCTGCGGGAGGCCGCGCCTGTCCCCTACGATTACGTGGTCATCGCCGCCGGCTCAAAGACGCGGCTCCCCCGGGGCAATTCCGGCGCGCAGGTCTTCGGGCTCAAAACCCTCGAGGACACACGGGCGATCCGAGAG
>CAYGTG010000973.1:0-3615 GCA_964352485.1 uncultured Nannocystaceae bacterium
CGCCGCGAGGGCGACAGGCACGACCACCATCGCCTCGTTGCCAGGGGCCAGAGCCATGGCCATCGGAATGACGATGTTCGCGGCTGCGGTGTTGCTCATGAAGTTGGAGATGACGGCGGTGGCCAGGGCCAAGACCGCCGCGATCGCGAGGGGGCCGACGTCTTGTAGCGGGAGTTGCCCGACCAACCACGTGGCGAGACCCGTTTGTGCCACCCCGACGCCCAGTGAAAGACCGCCCGCCATCAGCAACAACACATCCCAGTCGAGCCCGCGAACGTCCTTGGACGCGAGCACTCCGGTCGCCGTCAACGCGACCAGGGGGACAAAGGCGACCACCGGTGGGGACACGCCGTGCAAAGGCTCGGTGACCCAGGCGACGACGGTGACCAGCAGCACTGTGACGACGACGATTCGACGCCACCGGGGCATCGGCGCTTCGTCGCCGCTCGCCTCCAGGGCGGACACGTCGATCGACGTGCCGTCGGACCGGTACCGCCGCAAGAGGTAGAGCCACGCCACGACGAGCAAGACGACGGCCGGGGGCAGCCCGATACTGAGCCACCGGGCGAATCCGATCGGGTCGTGGGTCGCCAGAGCCCCCGCTGCAATCGCGTTGGGCGGAGTTCCGATCAGGCTCGCCATGCCGCCGATGTTTCCGGCCAGCGCCACGCCCACGAGCAGAGCAAGGCCGACCTGGTCGCTGCTGCGTCGCGTCACCACGGGCATCAGTGCCGCGGCCATCATCGTGGCGGTCGCGGTGTTGGATGCGAACATCGAGAACAGGAACGTGACCACCATCGTCCCCAAGAGGGCGGACCGAGGTTTCGTGCCGAACCTTCGCAAGACGAAGATGCTCAGCCACCTGTCCAGCCCCGAGTTGGCAATCCCCTTCGCGAGCACGAACCCCCCGAAGAACAGCCAGATCAGCGGGCTTCCCCAGGGATCGATGAACATCCTCCACTGGTCCGGTTGCGTTGCGAACGGCCCGCCGACGCGGCCGAGAATCGCAATCTGCAGCCCGATCACGGTCAACCCAACGGCATACGCGGCGACGGCCTCGGTGACCCACAGGCCAGCCGCGAGCACCACAACGAACAGGGACCACCGCCCGCCAGCAGACAGCCCGGCGTACGTGGGGAGCAGCGCCACCGCGAACGCCACGGCAAGGCAAAGCACGATGAGTACGGCTGGACGCCACGTCCGGACCTCCAGCTGCCCCAGAAGCGCGCGGATCTCCCGACGCGACGCGATAATCATCGGCGGGAGGCTACCAGGGAGATGCTATCGCGCGGGCCGAGCTGACGCGCTGAAGGCTATCCACGGCAAGCCGCCGGGATTGTCGACTGCCGCTGCCGCTACCCGATCGAGAGTTCGACGGTGAGGTCGGCTCCGCTGTAGTCGAACTCGACGGACCGCGGGATGCTGGTGACCTCGGGGACTTCGTCGAGCGAGGTGATCGAGCATACCCTTTGGCCCTCGGGGCACTCGCAAAGCGCGGCGTCGGTGTACGGGCACTCCCGGACGAAGGAGGTCTGAGCGACGTAGGTGTTCGCCTCGGCGGCAAACTCTTGTTCGCAGCCGGTATTGCACCCCTCGGGCTGGCATGCGGCGTCGACCTGCGCCGACTCGAACACCGTACCGACCCAGGCTTGTTCCACAACCTCGCCCGGATCCAGGCGCAGCACGCTACCCACACAAGCTCCGCACGCGACTGAGCAGTCGCCATCGAGCAGCGCCTCGCACGTGGGGGCATCGCATCCCGATGGTTGCCACAGCAGCGGGGATCCGTCGGCCCGGCCGACCCCGATCGCGGGGTTGCACGAAAATTGGTCGATGTACAGAGCGTCGAACCCCTCGTTGCGCACGATGAGCGTCACCGTCCCCGACGACTCAGGCTCCAGCCCCTCGCACGCCGCCTCGCCCGTCGTTCTGTCGGAGTCCGAGCCGGAGTCCGAGCCGGCGGAGCTCGACGCCGAGGATCCACTGCCATCGCCGGATGACGAGCCCGCATCGGTCTCACTCATCATCGGGCCGACCTCGGGCCCACACGCCGCGAACAGGAAGGCACCAGCGGTGAGGGAGGCGCGGCGCAAACGAAGGCGCATGCTGCGTGGATGGCCGGGCTCAGCCGGATCCTTCAGAGGTCGCCGTGAAAACGAGGCGCCGTGGCTCGTCCGTTCGCGCCGGTTTGCAAGGCTGCGCGTTGCGCTATCCCTGCCCCTAGAGGTTAGGGTCCTACGTCCGCGGAGGACGTGTGGCGCTTGGTGGCTGTCCCCCGAATATCGACAAAGCCTGGCCTCCCGTGTCAGCCTTCATCGGTGGCGTTGGCACATCGACCTCGCGGCGCGGTTTGGGTTCTGGGCGCGTTCTTCGCCTTCGGATGCCCTGCGGGCGGAGAGACGGACACCGCCTCGCCAACCGGCACCGCCTCGCTCGGTGGGAGCACCGGAAACTCGGGCCAAGAGACGAGCACCTCGGGGCCCAGCTCGGCGGGCGTGACGAGCTCCGTCCCGACCAGCGACAGCGATCCGACCAACCCATCCGACCCGACGGTCGCTCCCACCGGCGGGGATTGCGAGGGCTGCCTCAACGAGGCAGGCATCTGTGAGTCGGGCGAGTTCGACCAGTCCTGCGGGCGGGGTGGATCCGAGTGCGTGGTCTGCGAGGCCCCCGCGCAATGCGCCGAGGGGCTGTGCGAGGAGCCGCCCAGCTGTGGACCCGACAACTGCGCCGGCTGCTGCAACGGCAACGACTGCGTGGACGCCCCCACCAACGCCTCCTGCGGCGCCGGAGGGTCGGAGTGCACCGCCTGCAACAGCGAAGCCACCTGCGTCGATGGCGACTGCGAGCTGCCGTGTGAAGACAGCTGCTTCGGGTGCTGCACCCCGCTGGGCGAGTGCATCGACGACGGCGACGCCAACGATCAGTCCTGCGGCCTCTTCGGCCTCCAGTGCGAAACCTGCACCGGCGACCAGTTCTGCGACTTCGGCATCTGCAGCTCTCCGAGCTGCCTCGAGACCTGCGATGGATGCTGCATCGGCGACACCTGCTTCGACGGCTACGGCGTGGAGGCATGCGGGTACCAGGAGACCTGCGAGGTCTGTTCCGAAGGCGAGACCTGCGACAGCGTCGACTGCGTCCTCGACCCGTTCGTGCAGTGGATGGTCGTCCTCCTCGACGGTGACATCGCGCTGCTCGACGCGGAGGGGGCCGCATGGGACGCCTTCGGCGGCGCGCCCGACCCCTACCTGGAGATCACCGAGCTCGGGTTCACCTCGATGTACGTCAACAACACGTTCTCGCCGGCGTGGAACGAGACCGCGACAGCGTCGGCCCTCACCACCGACCTCTGGGAGCCGATGACGTTCATCATGCGCGACTCCGACAACGTGGTCGATGACGTCATCGGCGAGTGCACCGTCGAGATCCCCGACGAGGCGTTCGGGGCGCTGCACGAGGTCGTGTGCGAAGTCGACGGCTCGTTCGCGTGGTCGGCGGTGCTGTCGATCCAGCCGGTGCAGAAGTAGTCGGCTCGCAGCCCGGGGGGGCAAACCAGTCTGCGCCTGCGTTAAACCGCGCGAGCGCAAGCCGGTAGTCCACCAAGAACCGCCGCCG
>CAYGTG010000974.1:0-3605 GCA_964352485.1 uncultured Nannocystaceae bacterium
CCGGATCGCGGATCGCGACCGGAGCGCCTCGGAGCTGCACGACCTGCTCGGGCACACGCTGTCGGTCATCGTGCTCAAGTCGGAGCTGACGCAGGCCCTCGCGACGATGGACGGCGAACGTGCGGCCCACGAAGCCGGGGAGATCAACACGATCGCGCGCCAGGCCCTGCAAGAGGTGCGCACCGCCGTCCGCGGCTATCGGGTGGGAAGCGGAGCCGGTCTTCGCCAGGAGCTCGAGGGAGTGCAGTCGGGGCTCGACGCCGCCGGCGTGACGCTCGAGGTGATCGAGGGCCCCGAGACCGTCGCCGGGCGCCTCGACGCCGCCCACGAGGGCGTGATGGCGCTCGCGCTGCGCGAAGCGGCGACGAACATCATGCGACACGCACGCGCTGCGACCTGCCAGGTCGAGTTCCTCGACGACGACTCGGGGTACGGCCTGGAGATCCGCGACGACGGCCGGGGGTTGTCGGGCCGCCCCGGTCACGGCCTACGGGGCATGAAGCAGCGCGTGGCCTCGCTGGGGGGCACGCTGCGCGTCGAAGGTGGCGAGGTCGGGACGCGCCTGCGGCTATGGTTCGCCGACGCACGACCTCAGGAGAACGCAGCATGATCTCGGTACTGTTGGTGGAAGATCGATCCATGGTTCGGGGCGCCCTCGTGGCACTCTTGGAGCTTGCCGGCGACATGAACGTGGTCGGGCAAGCCGCCGACGGTCGGGCTGCACTCGAAGTCCTGGCATCGACGCAGGTCGACGTGCTGGTGACCGACATCGAGATGCCCGAGATGAATGGGCTCGAGCTGTGCGCCGCCGTCCAAGCGCGGTACCCGAAGATGAAGGTGATCGTGTTGACCACGTTCGCGCGCGCCGGCTACCTCAAGCGAGCCATGGAGTCGGGCGCCGACGGCTACCTGCTCAAGGACGGGCCGGCCCAGAGCCTGGCCGCGGCGATCCGCAACGTCGCCGCCGGCGGCAAGATCGTCGACCCCCAGCTCGCCGCGGAGGCGTGGTCCGAGCCAGACCCCCTCAATCATCGGGAGCGACAGGTGCTGCGCCACTGCGACGCGGGCCTGTCGACCAAGCAGATGGCCGACGAGCTTGCGCTGACCGAGGGGACGGTGCGCAACTACCTCTCGAGCGCGATCGGCAAGCTCGATGCCGGCAGCCGCAGCGAGGCGGCCCGCAAGGCCCGAGAGAAGGGCTGGATCTGACACATGACGGGTGTCATGTCCCGCGCCTGACCGCTGACTCTGGTGAGACCGCGACCGCGGCCGCATTAACAGAGCATGCCCTGCAAGCCCTGCCTGTCCCGCCGCACCTTCATCGGCCGAACCTCTGCTGCGCTCGCCCTGCCGGTCCTCTCGAGTGGATGTGCAGACCACGATGTCGACCGCCTCGTCGAGGACGTGCAGATCGATCTCTCGGCCCATCCGCAGCTGCAGACCGTGGGGGAGACGGTGATGGTCGATGTCGAGATGCTCGCGCTACCGCTGGCGATCACCCGGGTCGGGGACGAACCCGACGCGCTGCTGGTCAACGGGACCGAGTGCAACCATCGCGGCTGCGGTGTCCAGCGAAGTGGCGAAGGCTTCCGCTGCCCATGCCACGGCGCAAAGTTCGACATCGACGGTGCGCTCCGCAGCGGACCCGCGACCGAAGGCCTGATCGCCTACGACTTCGAGCTCTCCGAAGACGGGGTCCTCACCGTGTTCGGCGACGTAGAGTGAGGCCGCTTGGCTTGTCACACATCGAATCGAGCACCCCGACGAGTTCGTCGAACGATGTCTCGTAGCTGGGTGCGCAGACGCTGCCGTGCACTCCCCGCTCCCCAAACTGCTCCACGAACTGACGCACTCCCCACCAAACTCAAACCATCTCAACGACATGCGGGCCAAGGTCGCGTCGTCGTTGAAGTTCTCCGCATGCGAGGCGAAGGGTTCGAATCCCTCCTCCTCCGCTAGATAGAAGCCCCTGAAAGGCGTTTCGCGGGAACCGATCCCGCGAGGCGCCTGGGCAGTCGGGCTTACAAGCTGTCCAGGTAGTCGAGCACGAGCCCGATCCCCTCGTCGTGGACGAGGGTGGTTCCCAGATAGGGCATGTCGCCGTCGCGTAGACGTCGAGCCATCTGTTCGGGTCGGTCGCCGAGGCCCGTCTGGGCGAGCGGGGTCGAGTATCGAAGGTCGAGGTCCCGCCTGGATGCGTCATCCCAGCGACTGGGGCTGTGGCAGTGGGCGCAGTTGATGTCGAGGTAGGCGCGCGCGCGATCGGTCAGGGACTCGGCTTCATCGGCGTAGTTGGGGATGGCGGCAACGGAAGCATCACCCATGTCGCCGAGAACCCCTCGTGCCTGGAAGTACGCCAGCTGGTTGACGTCGCTGCCGTCGCGCTCGACGAGTCGGTTCAGGTTGCGGGGCGTTGGTCCAATGAACACTGCGGATTCGTCAGACTGATGGCAGGTCACGCACTCGCCCTCGTGAGGGACGGCGTAGTTCGTCGTGCGAGGCTGGCCCGCCTCGTCGATCCACGAAACCGACGTCTTGGCGCCCTCGACGAGGAGCGTGGCGTCGGTTTGTTCCGCATTCCACAGGTAGGTCGCGACATTCCAAAGACCAGCGGTTTTCACCAATAGGCGAGTTTCGATGATCCGCAGGGGTGCCGCGGCGTCGCGCATGTCGGATGGGTAGTAGAACGTCTTCGCAAGGACCGTGCCTTCGGGGAACTGAAGCTCTCCCTCGTCCCCAAGGGTCATGGTCGTGCCTTCGGGAACCCTCAGGAGACGCTGCTTGGAAGCGTAGTCGGTGAAGAGCTCCGATGAGAGCTCGTAGGGGATGGTCCGCCCCGCGGGCTGTAGTGAGACCATGGGGTCCTGATACAGCGCATAGGTCGACAGGTTCTCCGCGAACGTCTCCGACCGCGGAATCTCGAAGTCCAGGTCGTAGGGGTCCGGCTCGAAGCGCTGCCTTCCGCATCCCCAGCCGCAGCCGAGAAGGATGAACGATGCGGCGATGGGCAGGAGGCGTGTCCCCATGCGCGTCGGGCCTTGGGCTACATTCGCGTTCGAATCTCGGGTCACGTTCACTGCAAACTCTCGATCCATGCGGAAACGGCCTCGACCCCGCCTTCGTCGACCACATCCGTAGCCACAGGCGGCATGGGTGCATCATCTCCGCCGCGCTGCATCATGCGCCAGACGAGCGCGCTGTTGTCGGGATCTCCCGGGACGATACGCGTCGTCGGCATCTCTTCGACCCCTGTCGCCCTGTCGTTCGGACTGGTTGCCTCGTTGACGTTGCCGCGATACGCGGGCGTGTCTTCCACGCGCGGCGTCCCCACCGGCACGAGCATGGTGAGTCGCTTCGCGGGTCTGGCTCCTCCATGACACGATCCGCAGTTGGCGTGCAGATAGCCCAGGGCCGCCTGCGCTGTCGCGTCACCCGGGACGACGGCGTCGGCTGCGGCGACGTCTCCGGTGAGCCAACCGTCCGCGCTCAGGCTCTCGAGGGTCGTTGGACTGCCGGCGTGGTTGAGCTGGATCGCCCCAAAACCGAGCGCCAGGTCGAGCAGCTCGGCCAGCGTGGCCGGATCGCCGCCGACGACCAGCTCACCC
>CAYGTG010000975.1:0-3602 GCA_964352485.1 uncultured Nannocystaceae bacterium
CACGTGTTGCTCGAACGTTCTCTGCTCGACGGCGGCCCGACGCCCCCAACGGGCTGGGAAGCCGAAGGCCACGGCCTACAGTGCCCAGGCAAGCCGAGTCGGACGCCGCCGGTCGAACTCAAAGACGACGGCAAGAAGAAGAAAAAGAAAAAGAAAAAGAAGCGCAAGAAGCTGAAGGACGCCGAGGCGCCCGAGCAACCAGAAGAACCGTCCAAGCCCGAGGCCCCCACGGCCCCGGAGAAACCGGGCGCCTAAGCCCCGAGGTCCCTGATGTCGCGCAAGAACTTGAACCGGGTCGTGTGGAGCGAGGGCATGTTGATGTGTCCTCAGCACCTCCAACAGCAAGACCTCTTCTACGAAGCCTCGATCGGGGCTCGGCTCGCAGCTGCGGTGCCCCACATCTGGGGCATCAGCGAGATGACGATCGACGAAGGCGAGCTCAGCTCCGGAACCTTCAAACTCTCGGCCTTCGAAGGGGTGTTTCCCCGCGGACTGGTCGTCGACCTCGAGCCGGGCGACTCCGGCGGTCCCCCGGCGCGCCCGATCGGAGATCAGTTCTCGGCCACAGCCTCCACGCTCGAGGTCTACCTGGGGGTCCCCTCCACGCGCGAGGGCGTCCCGAACTACGCGGAGGCGCTCGATGACGGGACCGCCGCACGCTACAAGATCGCAAACCGACCGGTGCCCGACCTCACGATCGCCAAGACCGAGCAGGTCATTGGCTTCGGTCGGCCCAACCTTCGCATCATCTTAGGCAAAGAGTCCCGCGACGACTTCGACTCGATCAAGCTCGCCGAGGTCGTTCGCGACGCAACCGGACAGTACCAGCTGTCGAACACCTACATCCCGCCGGCGCTCAAGGTCGCGGCGGCCCGCGTG
This sequence comes from uncultured Nannocystaceae bacterium, assembly GCA_964352485.1. Taxonomy (GTDB): domain Bacteria; phylum Myxococcota_A; class Polyangia; order Nannocystales; family Nannocystaceae; genus CAJXVA01. The sequence continues at coordinate 880 of CAYGTG010000975.1, forward strand.
CTCCAAGGCTACCTGCAGGACTTGCTCAGTACGATGCTCAGCAAGCACCGCGCCCTCGCCGAAACCCGGCGACAGGTCGACGCCGCTTCGGTCGAGTTTGCGCCCCAGGACACCACTCGGTTCCTGTTGCTCAACGCGCTGGCCAGCAACATCCCCCTGGTGCGCTACATCGCCGAGGACAAGTCGCCGACTCCGCTGTCGACCTACCTGACCCTGCTGCAGCTGGCCGGGTCGCTGACCACCTTCACGGGAAGCGTCGATCCTTCCACCTTCCCCACGTTCGCCCACAACGATCTTCGGGCCACGTTTCAGCCGCTGGTCGAAAGCCTCAACGCGATGCTTGGCGCCACCGTCAAACAGCGGTGCCTCGAGGTCCCACTCGAAGCTCGGGCCGACGGCATGTGGATTGGGCAGCTCAAGGACGACCGCCTACCCAAGTGCGAAGCGTTCGTGCTCGCCGTAGAAGCTCAATCCGACACGCAAGAGGTCTCCAACCGACTTCCCAAGCTGTCGAAGATCGCCTCATGGAAGCAGATCAACCAGATCGTGCGCTCCGCGACTCCCGGCGTGTCCCTCACGGTCACCCATCGACCTCCCCCTGAGATCCCGGTCCGCCCCAAGCAGGTCTACTTCATGCTCGGGACCTCCGACACCTACTGGCGTGCGATCGCAACCGAACGCACGATCGCGATCTACCTCCCCCCGCCCTACGACCCCAGCAAGGCCAAGATCTCCCTCATGGGCATTCCGCCCAAGGGCTCCCAGCCTTCCTGATCACCCCAAGCCTGATCACCCAAGGGAGCAACGCCAGGATGGAACGGGTCTACGCAGTCACGAAAGACTGCATCAACGCGCTGATCCAGCTCAAGAACGTCGACGACAGCGCCATGCTGGCGCCGGAGATGTTCCACCAGCGGATCTGCGGCTACGTCGACCAGATGCGGCTCACCGCTTCGCAGGCCGGGCTGCAGGATCGCGACGTGCACGACATCATGTATGCGCTCGTGGCCCTCGCCGACGAGTTCGCCATGCGCAAGCCCGGCGCGCTTCGGGACATGTGGATGAGCAACCCGCTGCAGCTCCACTATTTCCAGGAGAACCTGGCCGGCGAGAACTTCTTCAACCGGCTCGAGCAGCTGCTCGCCGACCCGAGTCGGCAGGAGACGCTTCGGGTGTACTACTGGTGCTTGGTGTTCGGCTTCCAGGGCAAGTTCGCCATTCGCGGTGGGGAGCTTCAGCTCGCTGCCGTGCAACGTCGGGTTCAAGACGCACTGGGGCAAGCGATGCGCCCCGAAGCTCTCTCGAAGCGGCACATGCGACCTCGCGAACGCGTCACCCGACGCTCGCAGAGCTACCTCACCGTGTGGCTTGGCCTGTTTGCGCTGCTCTTTTCCCTGGTGCTGATCGTGGTGTTGAGGCTCGCCCTGGACAAGCAGGCGGGCGACTTCAGCCGCGACATCGACAAGGTCAGCGCGTCCCCAGACGATGACGCGGCGGACCCCAAGAAAGGCGAGGGCTGAGCCATGCTCAAGTACATCTTCAGCGCGCTGCTCATCGGAGCCGTCTGGGCCGTCGTCCTGCTCCTCGAGTTCCCGATGTGGATCGCGATCGTGGCCACCGCGGTCATCGTCGCGATCCTCATCACGATCGTTCTCGTCAAGATCTTGCGGGCGAAGAAAGCTGCGCGCGAGATCGAGAAGGCCTTGCACGCCCAGGCCGCGGCCCAATCCGCCAGCGCCCGGCCGGACCTCAAGGCCGAGGTCGACGCGATGCAAAACGAGTTCCTCAAGGCCGTCGCGGCCCTGAAGACCTCCAAGCTCGGAGGCAACAAGAAGGGCACCGACGCTCTGTACGCGCTGCCTTGGTACATGATCATCGGCCCTCCTGGCGCCGGCAAGAGCACCGCGCTTCGCAACTCCGGGCTGCGCTTCCCCTACTCGGCGGGTGCGGTCCAGGGCGTGGGCGGCACACGAAACTGTCAGTGGTGGATGACCAACGAGGCGGTCATCCTCGACACCGCCGGCCGCTACACGACCGAAGAAGCCGACCGCGAAGAGTGGATGGGCTTCTTGGATCTGCTCAAGCGCAACCGTCCCAAACGTCCGGTCAACGGCGTGTTGGTTGCGATCGCGCTCACCGACCTGTCCGAGAGCAGCCCCGATGACGTTCTCGCCCGCGCTCGAGAGATTCGCGCCCGGGTCGACGAGGTCATGGGCAAGCTGGAGATGGTCGTGCCGGTGTACGTGCTGTTCACCAAGTGCGACCTGCTGCCGGGCTTCGTGGACATGTTCTCGGACCTGGGCCAAAAAGAACGGGGCCAGATCTGGGGATTCACGGTGCCAGTGTCCACCAAGGACAAGCCTGCGACGCTCTTCGACGACCACTTCACAGAACTCAGCCAGGTTGTCGAACGCCGCGCGATGCGACGCCTCGCCGAAGAGCGCGCCGACGCAGCCAAAGACAAGATCTTCACGTTCCCGCAGTACTTCGAGCCCCTGCGCGAAAACCTCTCGATGTTCGTCGGCGAGCTGATGGCCGAGAGCATCTACAGCGAATCGCCGATCTTCCGCGGGTCGTACTTCACCTCGGGCACCCAAGAGGGCAGCCCGATCGACCGCATCATGAACTCGATGGCCGAAGCCTTCGGCGTGCAGCCGCAGATGAGCTTCACGCAGCAGCAGCAGGTCGAGGCCAAGAGCTACTTCCTGGGCGACGTCTTCGGC
>CAYGTG010000976.1:0-3597 GCA_964352485.1 uncultured Nannocystaceae bacterium
AACCGGAATGAGCACCATCGTCGCGCGCCGGGACGAGCAGCGGGTGTTGCTGCAGGCTCTGGTGGCGCTCCCGGAGGAGCTGCAAACGCCTCTGGTCCTGTTCTACTGGGAGGATCTCAAGGCGCAGGAGTTCGCGGACGCGCTGGGATGCGTGCCGAGCACGGCGCGTGGCCGTCTCGCTCGGGCGCGCGAGGCCCTGCGCGGGCACATCGACGAGTTCGCAAGCTCCGGTTCGACGCGAGAGCGACTGGCCGCCGATGTGGACAGCTGGCTCCGTTCACTCACTCGCGAGGGTTGAGCCCAGATTGAGCCCCGTTCGTTGTGCGGGGTATTCTCCCGCCCACGTGCTCGAAGTCGTCGTCAGCATCGCAGTGGCCCTCGCGTCACTCGGACCCGTCGACGACGCGATCGATCGCGCTCGTGCCCAGGCGTCGGGCGGAGACATCGAAGCCGCGATCGAGACGATCCGCGACGCTCGACAGCACAACGACGACCCAGACCTTCTGTACGTCGAAGCACAGCTCCAGCGCATCTCGAACAACTGCGTCGAAGCCGTCCCGCTGTACGAAGCGTTCCTCGCAACCGACCCTCCCAAAGAGGATCGCGCCGAGGTCGACCGGAACCTCGAAGACTGCCGAGAAGAGTTGGTTGCGAGCGAGGCCGTCCCGCCGCCGTCCGTCGAGCCACCACCTCCGGTGCTCGTCGACACAACAACCGAAACGACGACCCCACCGGCGACACCTGCCCCTGTGGCACAGGGTCCAGACCGGCTGGGTCTCGCGCTCTGGATCAGCGGTGGCGTCCTCCTCGTCGGTGGCGCCGCAACCTACGGCGCCGCGTGGGGACTTCGGGCTCGCAGCGACGCGGCAGACCCGACGCTCGACACGTATTTGCAGCGCGAGCGGACTGCAAACACGCTCAGCGGGGTCGGAATCGCCTTTGTGGCCACCGGGGCGGCAGTCCTCGCGGGTGCCGCAATCCGCCACCTCGTGCGGCGCCGCTGATTTGTGGGCGTGATACCGTCGGTTCGCGAGGCCTTCGCGCAGCGATGACCGACGAGCACGAGCCGATTGACAGCACTCCAGACCTGGTCGGCCGCCAGCTGGGGCGCTACACATGCTTGCGCGAAATCGGCGCTGGCGGCATGGCGGTGCTCTACCTCGCGCAGCGCACCGGCGCCAAGGGCTTCACCAAACGATTCGCGCTCAAGCGCATCAAGCCGAAGTACGCGGCCGACGCCAACTTCATGCGCATGTTCATGCGCGAGGCCAAGCTCTCGGCCACGCTCGACCACCCCAACATCGCGCAGGTCGTCGACTTTGGTCAGGACGGCCAAGAACACTTCATCGTGATGGAGTACGTGCACGGGGTCGACCTGCGCCGGCTGATTCGCGAGAGCGCAGACAACAAGCTCCCGCTGGAGTGCGCACTGTCGGCAGGGACCCGGGTGTGCGCCGCCCTGCACTACGCCCACGAGAAGCGAAGCCCCGAGGGCCAGCCGCTCGAGCTTGTCCATCGCGACGTCTCTGCGACCAACGTGCTGGTGAGCCTCGATGGCGCGATCAAGCTGACCGACTTCGGGATCGCCAAGGGTTTTGCGTCCGGTGGCACCGGGACGAGCTCCAGCATGCTGGTGGGGAAGCCGGGCTACATGTCTCCCGAGCAGGTCCGCTGCGAGGCGCTCGACCGGCGCAGCGACGTTTTCTGCATCGGAATCCTGCTGTACGAGATGACCACCGGCCGGCGCTGTTTCTACGGCGACAGCGTCTTCGCGGTGCTCAACGCCACCCAGCGGGCCCAGTACATCAAGCCCACCCGCCGCGATCCCAAGTTCCCGGCCGGGCTCGCGGCGATCATCGAGAAGGCGCTCGAGGCCGACCCCGCGCAGCGCTACGATTCGGCCCGGCAGCTGCAGCACGCGCTCGAGGACTTCGCCCTCGACCACCGCATCCGCACATCGGACACGGTCCTCGGGGACTACCTCGCAACACTCGATCTCGGGCTCGACGACCCGTCGAACTGGATCCCAGAGTCACCCGCGTCCGGCACATCCATGCGGGAGTCTGGCGGCACCGCGTTCATGCTTTCGGGCGGCGTCGAGGCAGCGCCCGCTTCGGTCCCCGAACTGACCGCGCCGACACCACCCTCGCGCAACCGGTCGTGGCTGATCGGTGTCGGCCTTGGGCTCGTAGCACTCGGGGGTCTCGCATTGGCGAGCCCGTGGGGGAGCGAAGCTACGGTGTCCGCAACCGCCACGCCGTCGCAGCAACCGGCAGCCGTCGTCGATCCCCGGTCCCCCCCAGAGGCCGAAGCCGAGCCTCCAGTGCAACCCGCCCCGAACCCAGAAGCACTCGCCCAGCCCGAAGCGAAGGTCGAGGTCACGCAGACGCCCCCAGAGCTCGAGCGGGATCCCGAGCCCGCGACCCGGACGAAGAAGAAGTCTCGCCGGCACAAGGCCAAGAAAAGGCCGAGCCAGAAATCTGACTCGGCTCTTGAGAATCTGCTGCCGCCTTCGCGCCGCAAGAACTGAATCAGCCGCGGAGTCCGGTAAGCTCGGTGGAGAAGTCTCCGAAGTTGCCCCCGTATCCCGCGGCTCGCATGGCCGTGAGGGTGACCTCTGCGGGGTGGCGTTCTTGGCCGTCGATGTGCTGTCCGGCAACCAGTCCACCCACGTTCCCGGCGACGAGCACCGACATGTTCTCGGTGGAGTGCGTGCTGTACCCCCCGTCCATGGGGTCTTCGCCGTGGCCGCCCTCAAAGCACAGCACCAGCGCCGTGTTGTCGAGCAAAGAGGTTCCATCCCATTCCGGCGTCTCCTTGAGCATGCGGACCAGCTTGGCAAACTGGCCAACGTGCCAACCGACCACGTCGCCCATCGCCTCTTTCGGCATGGAACCGGTGTGTCCGATCTCGTGAATGTCGATGTCCCAGCCCGCGCCGATGTTGGAGGCGCCCATCCATGACTTCCAGTTGGTCATCTGCAGCGACGCATAACGCGTCACGTCGCAACTGAACGCCATCCGAATCAGCTCCATCTGCCGCTGCGCTCGCGTATCTTCGTCACTCCAGCCGAGGCTGCCGTCGATCTGGTCAACGCCTGCAACCTGCCCACCGAGGGCAGGATCCTCACCGGGATCCATGGGGCCTAAGCAGGCGCCCGACAGGTCGCCCGCGCCGCTGCGAAGCTGGCTCTCGAGCAGCTCGACCTCATGCAGGTGACGCTGCAGTCGCTCCCGATCCGACGCCCCGAGGCGAGTCATCAGAGCCTGGGTCGCCCCACCGACTTCATCGAGCACGCTCGCGCGACGATCGATCGCAGCCAGCATCTCGGGTGACGCATCGGGCGGCAGGAAGACCGAGTTGAGGAAGTTGAAGGTCTCGCGTGGCGACACGAAGGGATCGATCGGAGTGATCGATCCCCCGTCGTCGCGAAAAGAAATGCGGCCGGCCGAGCCGCCATTGCCACCCATGTAGTCGATGGGCTGCACGCGCTGGCTGAGCGAAGGCACCACCGTATCGGGCGCCATCGACTGAACCATGAGCTGGTCGGAGCTGGCCCCGTCCATGATCCCCTTGCTGAGCGCCTTCATGCCCGAG
>CAYGTG010000977.1:0-3595 GCA_964352485.1 uncultured Nannocystaceae bacterium
GTGTTGGCCGGCATCTTGGGCGGGGAGACCCGCGCGACCGGCTGCGCGGGGGGCTTCGCGTCTGCGCGGATGGCTGAAGGTTGGGACGCCGAGGTCTGCTCGACAACCGGCGGCGTGTCGCCAGAGGCGGTGTTGGTCCGCCCGATGGCAACAGCCGCCAGCCCAATAGCGAGCGCGCCCACAATCATGGCGAGGGATGAGACTCGGATGCCTCCCTTGCGGTCCTGCGAGGCCTCGGCGGACCCTTCGCTCGTTGCCGCGAGCGCGGACGCGGCAGACCGCTGCGAGGCGAGGTCCCCAGACTCGGCGTGGACCTCGGCCGCAGGTTGTCCCGTCCCGGGAGTCTGCGTGGGATCGTCGGGCAGGAGCGAGGCTGCGTCGATGCCGGTGACCGCGGTCAGTCGCGTCGCGTAGGTCTCGCTCGGCCCATCGAGGACCGGCCCGTCGCCGGAGTCGCCGTTGCGGGTCTCCTCGCCGCGGCGCCACCCCTTGGGGAAAAGCTTGGCGATCGTCCGGGCCAGCGCGGCGTCGTCGTAGGTGCCGGCGTGGTTGGCGAACGAGGCTCGCAGCGCCGCATTCATCTCCGATGCGTCCTTGAATCGAGCGTCGGGATCGATGGAGAGTGCGCGCTCCAAGGGGCCTCGAACGTCGTCGGGCACCGCGCTGAGATCGGGCGTGAGCCATACGCCCTCGTTGGGGAACGCCCGGGCATGCGTGCACAGCTCGTAGAGCAGGCAGCCCGACGAGAACACGTCAGCGCGTGGATCCGCCGCATCACCGCGGGCCTGTTCGGGTGCCATGTAGCCGATCGAACCGGCGCGGATGCCCACCTGATGTCGAGCGGGGGCCGCGATGCCGAAGTCCACGATCCGCACCTGGCCGCTGCGGTCGATGAGAACGTTGCGCGGGGTGATGTCGCGGTGAACCACCGCCGGTCGTCCCGGTTCCTCACGGTGGGCGTACGACAGTCCCGCCAGCACTCCGCGGATCACGTGCAGACCCGCGGCGATGTTCGGAGGTTTGCCCTGCGATTCGGTGGCTTCGAGGAGCTGGGCAACGGACGGCCCGTCAACGTAGCCCATCGCGATGTAGAAGGTGTCCGCGGTACGGCCGAGCTCGTAGGCGGGCACGATGTTCCCGTGGGACAGGGCAACGGCCGTCTTGGCTTCGGCGGCGAACATCTCGATGAAGCGAGGTTTCGCGGCCAGTTCCGGAAGAATGGTCTTGATGACGAGGTCTCGCTCGAATCCGAGTTCCCCGACGAGCCGGGCGAGATAGACCTCGCCCATCCCACCGCGCGCGATCCGGCGGTGGAGGCGATACTTGCCGAACTCGCGCCCCAAGGGCTCCCGAGCGGGCTCAGCTGTCGCCAGGCCACCGTCCGCGTCGAGTCTCGACACCGTGTGGCCATGGTAACATGGTGAAGCGTGGGCGCGTCGAGGTCAGCCAGGCGAACCGCTGGCATGGGGGGCGCTCGCGCGGCGACAGCGGCCCTTGGTGGGCTGCTGGTCGCCGGGTGTGTCGAAGGGCACGAGGCCGTGCTCACGCCGCTGTGGGGATGTGGTCTCGAGGGGGAGGTCCTCACGACGGTCCGGGTGCGCGCGCGCGGTGGTCTGCCGGCCGCCGAAGCCGAATCGGTGTTGCTCGATGGGGGGGAGACGTCCCTCGATGCGCTGCCCGGGGGCGTCGACGCGGTGACCGTCGAGGGGTTGTTCGGGGAGTCGGTGGTGCTGGCCGTCGGGCGGACGCCGCGGCTCCCCCTCGAGGGGACCCAGCCGGTGTACTTCTCGCCCCCGGATCAGCTGTGTCCGGTGCAGAGCGTGTTGCAGCCCCGCGATCGGGCCGCGATGGCCGTCGCCCCCTCGGGCGTGGTGCTCGCCGTGGGCGGGGAGGGGGCGCAGGGACAGCTGTTGGATGAAATCGTGCTCATGCGCGACGACACGACGGAGGTCTCGGTCGCGGAGGCCGTGCTTCCTCAACCCTCGGTGGGCCACACACTCACGGCGATCGGAGACAGCTCGTTCGTGGTGGTCGGTGGGGCGCAAGATGCCCCGATCCCGTCCTCGGACGTGATTCGGCTCGCCGTCGACCGCGAGGCGATGTCGGTCGACGTCGGGGCGTCGGTGCGCGCGGAGGTCGAAGGCTCTCCGGTCAGCCCGCGGGCGTTTCATGGTGCCGTGCTGCTCCCAGACGGCCGCGTTCTCGTGCAGGGCGGGTGCTCCCACGTAGAGCGCGGCGCATGCGTACCATCGGAGCAGAGCGTGCTGCGCTCGGGGTTCTACCTCGAAGAGGATGGCGGGACGTTTCGCTTCGCTTCTGCACCGACCCTGCTGCACCCACGGTATGGCCACACGTTGCTCGTCTCGCGGGACGGCGTGGTGTTTGCGGTCGGCGGTCGTGATGATGAAGCGCAGGGACTGCGCGACATCGAAATGCTGCTGCCCGGCACGCCGAGTTGGACCCCGTATGGGCCAGCGCTGTTCGAGGCGCTCGGCGAGCGCAACATCGTCGGCGCGACGCTGATCGAAGGTGGACTGGTCATCCTCGTGCTCGAGGACGGTACGGTGTGGCGTGTCGATCAGAACCACGTCGAGTCCCTTGCAGGCTGGTGCGGCGCGGCCTCCGACCCCTGCTTTTTGATGACGCCCAGCAACGGTTTCCCGGTGCATCGCGCAATGGTGGGACTGTGGGGAGAACGAGTCCTGGTCGACCGTTTCGTGCTGCACGCGGGGATCCTGGGGCGGACTGGGGCCAATGCGGTCGATCTCTCGGCGGTGAAGCCCGGCCGCACGTTCCGGCCTCCAGGGCCGAGGGTGGGCGGCTCGATGGTGGCGCTCGCCGACGGGACCGTCCTGGGAATCGGTGGCCGCGTGCCGGCCTCCGGGTCCTTGGCCAACCCCGTCGTCACCCGCTTTCGACCGCTGCTCGATGGGCCCGACGAAGGCACCCCGGATGTCTCCGCGCCCGACAGCGGTGCGCTGGTCCTGCATGACCGCTCCGGTGCGCAGACGGAGGCCGAGGTCCGAATCAGCGCCGCCGCGCAGACGCAGACGCTGCTGCTCGAGCCGGACCCCGAGCGAAGCACCGATTTCGCCTCGACCTGGGTTCACTTCCGCGGATTTCGGAGCCGTCGCTTCGTCTTCGAGGGTTCCTACGAGGCGCTCAACGGGACACCCTCGCTCCATGTCGTCTTCTCGCGGGGGGCGATCGCACGGACGGAGCTCGCGATCGACACCGAGGCGGTCCGCCTCCTGGCACGGGAAGCCGATGGGAGCGCGGTCGAGGTCACGTGCGCGGATGAGGGGCTGAACTTCGCGGGGGTCGGGCACAACGTGAGTGTTGTGGTTTCGCCGAGGGCGATCGATGTTCGCGTCGACGGGGATGCGTTCGCCCGCTGTCCCTGGGCCGGGGTCGAGACGGTCGCCGTGGGTCTCGGCGCGGTCGGTGCTGGGACGCTGCGGGCCAATGGGCTGCGGCTGAGCCGGAATTAGTCTGGTTTTTGAGGGGCCTTTCGCAAAGGCCCCTGCCGCTGCGGCCGGCGAAGCCGGCCTTCGCTCCACCCCAAACGGTCGCCCGGACGGGCTCCGCCTCGCTA
>CAYGTG010000978.1:0-3593 GCA_964352485.1 uncultured Nannocystaceae bacterium
GAAGTCGACGCTGACGCCGTGCACGTACTCGGGCAGCTGAACCTGCGAGACGACGGCAAGCGTCTCGATGTCGTAGCCCAGCAGCATGCCGGAGCTGTCGCTGTGCCAGATGACCGAGTCGCCATCGGTCATGCAGCCGCCAATTCCCGATCCGCCGGCGGTGTCCCAGGTCTCGGTGTCCAGGTTGAAGCGAGCCACGCCTCCGCCTCCGCAGGTCCATGGGCGGCCCTGAGGGCCGACGGTGATTCCGTAGCCCCCGGTCGGACCCAGCGGCCAGGTCTGCACGCTGAAGTCGTCGATGTCGATCCTCAAGAGCTGGCCACTGCCGGTGTCGAGGCCCCAGAAGTTGCCGTCACCATCGGCCGCGCCGCCATAGAAGAACGACCCGATCCCAGGGATGGTCTGCTCGACCGCTCCGGTCTCGCCGTTGAGGAGCAGAACGTCGCTGTCGCACGCGGTCCATAGCTGCGCGCCGACGTAGCCGCATGCGGCCTGGCTGTAGTCGCCGCGGGTCCACGCGGCCGGACGGTTGGAGCCGCAGTTGAGCTCGGTGTACCAAGCGAGGCACTCGTCCTCGCCCCAGGGCAGGATGTCCGCGGTGCCCGAGCTGGTCTGAATACCCGGCGTCCCGTTGGACTCCTGACAGTCTTCGGGATTCGCCCAGAACTTTGCGACACCGCCATTGCGGTTGGCCACCGCGACGTCCCCCTGCAGGTTGACCGAAGTCCGCGACGGATCGCCTCCGGAAGGTTTCGCGGTGTAGCGACCCTCTTCGAGCATCGTCTGGGTGTTGATCTTGGAGATGGTTCCCTGGGAGCTGTTGGCGATCCAGATGTAGCTCAGCTCGAGCTCACCACCGCCGCCGCCGCCATTGCCGTCCCCAGCGCAGGGATCATCGATCGGGCCGCCGGTCTCGCCTCCCACGTCAAACTTCGGCCCGTCGCTGGAGTCTTGCCCGCTGCCGCTGGGATTGTTGCTCCCGCCCGAACCGCCCGATGCGCCCTCGGTGTCCTCCGTCTCGCCTGCACTCCCGCCTCCGCTGGCGTCGGCGCCCGACAAGGTGATGCCCGAGTCCCCCTGGCCCACGCTGTCATCCGGAGCCCCGTCGCCACCGCATCCGACCGCAAGAGCACCACAAGCAAACGCCACCGAACCGACACCCTTGAGCCACCGCATGTCCCAATCGTAGCGCGGAACGGGTGTGCACTGGGGGTTTTCCTCCTACCTTGGCCCCGTGCCGGATGCCCGGCCGGCTCTCAGGCCGTCGCAGCGCCCTGTGGCATGTGCGTCGCGAAGAACGCGAGCAGCTTCTGCCACGCCACGGCCTCAACCTCGGGGTTGTAGGCGGCGCGCAACGGCGTGAAGGGGCCGCCCTTCGCCGCCAACCCCTCGAGCTGATTCATGAACGCGTGCCCCGCACCCTCGTGGAACAACACCTCGTGCGGGATGCCGAGCTCCTGAAGATGCTCGGAGAGTCGCTGACCGTGGGGGACGAAAGGGATGTCTTCGGTTCCATATTGCGCCAGCGTCGGACAGATCCCGCGCAAGCGGGACGCCGCCCGAGGAACGGCGCCATAAAACGGCGCGGCGACGGCATAGGCCTCGTCGGCGGCGGCGATGAGCGCAAACCCACCACCCATGCAAAATCCACAGATCGCCACGCGCTCGGAGTCCACGCGCTCGAGCGCCATCACGGCCTTCCGCGCTCCGGCGATGACCTTGTAGGCGTGCCCCTTGTGGGTCGCCATCGACTTGAGGGTCTGCACCACGCACGCCGCGTTGCCTCCGCGATACAGGTCCGGCGCGACGGCGACATACCCAGCGTCTGCGAAGCGGTCGCAGTGCCGGCGCGCGTCCGCACCAAATCCGGGGAGGTCATGCACCACCACCACAGCTGGCCAAGGACCCTCCCCCTGCGGTCGCGCAATCGCGGCGTCGTACGCCCGCCCCCCGACGTCGATGGAAATGATCTCGCTCATGACCCACACCGAGCATGAGCAACCCCAGCCTCGGGCACAAGGGGCGCGTGCTCAGGGGTAGTACGCGTTCGGCGGCAGGGCGAGCGGTGCGGGCGGAAGCGCCTTGCGCTCCTTCGCGAGGCGGTTGATCTGCTTTTGCAGCTTGTAGACGCCGATCGAATACAGCGGGATCCCGAACAAGATGTTGAGGTAGGGAATCATCCCGAGGATCGACAGGGTGAGCATGAGCCCGCGAGACGTCCCGTCCGGCCGGTCGCGGATCCGGTCCTGTAGGTTGAGCCGATCGGTCAACCGCATGGGCTGGAAGATGAACCAGTACAGGTTGAAGTACGGGATGAAGTTGAACCCGATCGCCTTGGCGGAACTGGGGTCGTCCTGCTTGGCCTGCGGCATCTTGTCGTGCTGCAGACCGAAGTGAATGATCGAGAATATCCCGAACGTGAGCAGATGAAGCAGCACCGCGAGCGGAGCCGGAAACGACTCCAGCCGATGCTGACCGAGATACGCCTTGTCCTCAGGCGTCAGAGCCTCGGGGGCCTTGTACGGTGACGTATCCCGATGAACGTAGGGCGCCATCTGGGGCCCGTAGGGGACCATCGCGGCCTGGGCGTAGGGAGAGCCCGGCGGATGGTGCATCGCAGGCGCCGGCGCGGGCGCTTGCGGCTGGTCGAGCAGCGCCAAGGTGGCCCGCGCGGACGGGGGGCGTTCGCCCACGCCGGGGCGGATCATCGCGAGCAACGCTGCGACCAGGTGCGGTGGAGCCCGCAGTGACTGCGACGGGTCCACGTTGCCCGTGGTCGGATTTTGCGGCATCGATGCCGGCTCCATCCCCGTCGCCATCGCGATCATCGTCATCCCCAGGCCGTACAAGTCGCTTTGAACGGTGGAGCGACCGAGGATCTGCTCGGGTGCCATGTAGCCGAAGGTGCCGACCGTGGTCATCGACGTGCTCTGGCCGTCGCCAACCTTCACCGCGCCGAAGTCGATCAGGTAGACCTGACCGCCGGCGACCATGACGTTGGAGGGGTTGATGTCGCGGTGGATGATCTGCGGGGCGCGCTCGTGGAGGTGGGTGAGGATGCCCAGCGCCTGTCGCAGATAGTTCTCCACATCTTGGGCCGTCAGGCCTCCGCGGGTGCGCAACAGCTCACGAAGGGTTGTGCCGTGGACGCGCGTCTGCACCGAGATGAACACCCCTGCTGCCTCGTCGAGGTGGCTATCGACCCAGCGCGGGACGAACGGGTGCTCGATGGCCCGCAGCGCGGCGACCTCGCGCTCAAACAAATCGAACTGCTTCCAGTGCTGCAAGTTGGCGATGGCCAGCCGCTTGAGCACGAAGCCCGCTCCGTCAGACTCACGCTGCACCGCGTAAGTCGATGCGGAGGCGGACTCCCGCAAGGTCTCCAGAACGACGTACGAAGCCGTAGGGGTTCGAAACACCGTCGAGGTCATGCCACCGACACCGTAGCTCAAGTTCGAGCGCTGCTGGCGAAGTACCTTGGTATCGTTGCGTCATGCGCCGACGGACGTTCGTGGCCTCGATGGTGGTGACCATCTCACTCGCGGATCTGGCCTGTGATGGCTCGACGTCTCCGCCCCCGGACAGCTCGGGAG
>CAYGTG010000979.1:0-3589 GCA_964352485.1 uncultured Nannocystaceae bacterium
GGCCATCCTGGTATGGAGCGAGCGAGCGCACGAGTTTCCCGGCGTGAACCTTGTCGGTCAGATCCTTCGTCAGCGCCACGAGAATCGTCGCTTTGCCACCCGTGTCGGCGGCGAGCACGACGACGCCGGTACCGAGACGATCCCTCAACGTGTCCGCCGCGGCGCGAAGGGCCTTGCCGTCCGCGATCGCCACCTTGCGCGCCATCAACTTGACCCCCGACACCTCGACCACCTCGGAGTCACCGCCTCCACCACCGGTCGCCAGTTTTTGGTTGAGCTGCTCGATCGTTCGATCGCGAGACTTGAGTTCCCCCTGCAGCTTCTCGATGCGCTCAGGCAACTCCCCGGCCGCCCCCGCATGCAAGTGCCCCATCGAGGTCTGAAGGACCTGCCGCATCGACTGCACGTGCCGGACTGCGTTCATCCCCGAGACCGCCTCGAGGCGGCGAACGCCCTGCGCAATACCTCCTTCGGAGGTGATCGAGAACAGCCCAATGTCGCCGGCCCGGTGCACGTGTGTCCCGCCGCAGAGTTCGAGGCTCTCGGTGCCGATCCGCACGACCCGGACCTCGTCGCCATACTTGTCTCCGAACAATCCGATCGCACCGGCCTCGCCCGCCTGTGCCGGGGTCATGACCTCGGTGACCGAGTCCGCGTTGCCCAGAACCATCGCGTTGACGCGCTGCTCGACCTGCGCCGTTTCCTCCGCCGTCAGCGGAGCCCGGTGACTGAAGTCGAACCGTAGCTTGTCGGGGTCGACCAGCGACCCCTTCTGCACCACATGATCGCCAAGGATCTCGCGCAGGGCGAGATGCAGCAGGTGCGTGGCGCTATGGTTGCGGCGAATGGCGTCACGGCGCGCGGCGTTGACTTGAACCTCGAGCGGGTCGCCGACGCTCAAGGACCCCTGCGCCACGGTCCCGGCGTGCACATGCATGCCGCCGACCTTCTTGAGAACTCCGGTCACCTCGACGCGAACGCCCTCTGCGGACAGCGAACCGGTGTCCCCGACCTGCCCGCCGCTCTCGGCGTACATCGGTGTCTCGTCCAGGATGACCTCGACAGCGTCCCCTGCGCGAACGGATTCGACCGATGCGCCGTCCTTGATCAGCGCGACGACTCGGCCTGCGCCCTCGGTCGCACCATATCCGGTGAAGTTCGAGTCGCCGTGTGCTTCGTGCAGCGCGAAATAGACATCCGCGACCGTACTGTGTGCCCCGCCCTCGGAGGCTTTGCCCCCGGACTGCCGCGTCTTGACGGCAGCATCGGCGGCATCTTCATCGAGCGTGAATCCATGCTCGGCGACCATGATGCCCGTCAGGTCGATGGGGAAGCCGTAGGTGTCATAGAGGTCGGCTGCGGTCTTGGGATCGAGCGCCTCCCCGGGCTTCAGGCCTTCGATACGTCCCACCAACAACCGAGTTCCGCGCGCAAGGGTGCGACGGAACGACTCTTCTTCGGCTTTGACGACCTCTTCGATGGTGGCGGCCCGGGCGAGCAGAGCGGGATTTTGATCCCCGAACATCTCGACCACCTTTGCCGTGACCTTGTGGAAAAACGGCTCGTCGAGGCCGAGGTCGGCGCCATGTCGGATGGCGCGTCGCATGATGCGACGAAGAACGTACTCACGCTCTTTCTTGTCGGGGAAGACACCATCGGCGATCAGGAACGCGGTGGCACGCGCATGGTCGGCGATGACCCGGTACGGCGCCTCGCCCTTGCTGTCGTTGCCATGCGCAAGCTCCTTGCCGAGCTCGACCAGCGGAGAGAGCAGGATGGAGCCGTAGTTGCTGTCGTGCCCTCCGACGATCGCCGCAACCCGCTCGAGGCCGGAGCCGGTATCAATGCTGGGCTTGGGCAGCTCGGACATTGGGCGGTCCTTGTGCCTCTCGTACTGCATGAACACGAGGTTCCACAGCTCGAGGTAGACGCCGTCTTCGAACTCGGGGCCCTTGCCCGGGGTTCCGGCCAATCCCGGCGCCGCGCCATCGTTGAAGATATGGATCTCCGAGCACGGACCGCACGGTCCGGTGTCACCCATCGACCAGAAGTTGTCGGCGGCAGCAGCCTTGTAGATGCGGTCCTTCGGCAGGAACCGCGTCCACATCTCATACGCCTCGGTGTCTTCGGGGGCACGCTCGCCCTCGCCACTGAAGACCGTGACCACCAACCGTGCGGGGTCGATGGAAAGCGTCTGCGTGAGGAACTGCCACCCGAACTCGATCGCCTCGGCTTTGAAGTAGTCGCCGAACGAGAAGTTGCCGAGCATCTCGAACAACGTGTGGTGACGCGGCGTGAACCCGACGTTGTCGAGGTCGTTGTGCTTGCCACCAGCACGAAGGCAGCGCTGCACGGTGACCGCGCGGTCGTAGGGCCGCGTCTCCCGACCGGTGAACACGTCCTTGAACTGGTTCATCCCGGCGTTGACGAACAACAGAGACTTGTCGTTGTGGGGGACCAGCGAACTGCTGGGTACGTGCGTGTGACCGCGTTCGGCGAAGAAGTCGACGAAGCGCTGCCGGACTTCAGGGGCGGAAAGACTCATGACAAGATCACTCGTAACAGATTGAAGGCTCGTTGATGGGGCCGCGGCAAACCCGCCCCCCGCGGGGCACAGGGCGCTCAGTACCCCTGTTCAAAGCCGCCGCCGGCGTCCGAGCCCGAGCCGACGCCGCGGAAGTGCAGCGCAAAGTCGTCCGGGTTGGTGGCGGCCGCGATGGCGACCTCGTACGTGATGAGCTTGCGCTTGACCAACTCGGTGAGCGATTGGTCGAAGGAGATCATGCCGTAGGGGTGCGCGCCTTCCTTGATCGCGTCCACGATCTCGTGGGTCCGAGTTTCATCGGCGATGAGGTCTCGGATACGGGGCGTGTTGACGAGCACCTCGACCGCGGGAATCATGCCGCGACCGTCGGCCCGCGGCAGCAGACGCTGCGACACGATCGCGGTCAGAATTGATGCCAGCTGCAGCCGAGTGGCATTTTGCTGGTGTGGCGGGTGCATCTGCACGATGCGCGCGATGGTCTCTTGGGCATCGAGCGTGTGCAGCGTCGAGAACACGAGGTGACCGGTCTCGGCGGCGAGCATGCCGGTGGAGATGGTCTCCAGGTTCCGCATCTCGCCGACAAGCACGACATCGGGGTCCTGGCGAAGTGCAGCGGTGAGGGCCGCCTTGAAGCTGTGGGTGTCGAAGCTGAGCTCGCGCTGGTTGACCACCGAACGGTGGTCGCGAAACACGTACTCGATCGGGTCTTCGATCGTGATGATGTGCGCCGCTCGCTCGGTGTTGATCAGGTTGATCAGCGAGGCGAGCGTGGTCGACTTGCCCGAACCCGTGATGCCGGTGACCAGCACCATCCCGCGATGCTCCTTGGCCAGGTCGCGCACGCGGCCTGGCAGGTTTAGACGCTCGAACGACGGGATGTCGGCGGCAATCACGCGCATGACCATGCCCGTCTCGCCGCGTTGCTTGAACACGTTGACTCGATAGCGAGTCCGTCCGGCCTCGCGTACGGCAAGTCGCCGTCGCCTGGATGCACGAACCTCGTATGCGTCGACCAGGTTCAACACAACCCCGCCAACATCAGAC
>CAYGTG010000980.1:0-1962 GCA_964352485.1 uncultured Nannocystaceae bacterium
CATGCACGCGACCGACCCGAGCAAGCGCTGGCTCGCCGCGGTGCCCGACGTTGGACCCACGTGCGAGGTCATCCTCGCCGACACCCTTCTTCACGACCTCCGCCCCACCGAAAAGGCTGACCTTCTTCGCTGGATCCGGGCAACGCAAGACGCCTCGGGCGCGTGGCTCGGCATCTCCGGCAATCCCGATCTATCGTTGACCGTTCTGGGGTGGTGGGCACGTCGCTGTGGCGGCGACGACCCAACCGAACCGTCCATGGTCCGCGCACAACGGGTGGTCCATGCCCTGGGCGGCGCGCAACGGACAAACTTTGAAGTTCGACTCTGGCTCGCGCTGTGCGGTGCGGTGCCCTGGGATTTCCTTCCCGCCATTCCCGGCGAGTTGTTCTTGCTGCCGCGATCGATGTGGGTTTCGCCAAGTCGCGTCGCCCCATGGGCCCGTGGCGTGCTCACGCCCTACTACGTCCTCGCCCGATCCGGCGCTCGGCTGAGGCTCCCCGACCCTTCGCCGCTCATGCTGCGTCGCGATCCGGACGCATCGATGGTGTGCCCTCGGCTGACCCGTCCTGGGCTCGCCGGAGATCTGCTGCAGGCCTTCGACCGCACCGTGAAGCTCTCGCAGAAGCTACCCCGCGGTCCGCTCCGGCGCCGTGCGGTCGCTCGGGCCGTGGCATGGATCGAAGCGACCAAGCAGCGCCACGGAGGTTGGTTCTCCACCCGCCCCACGCTCTTGTCGCTCCTCGCGCTACGCGTTCAGGGCGCGACCGAGGACGACCCTCGGGTTCTCGCCGGCCTCGTCCACCTTCGAGCCTCTCGAGGACAGGCAGTCGTGCGCCGCGGCATCGGCAAAGGCGAGACAGCCCTAGCCCAAGGGCTCGGGGGTACCCACGTCGCGACCGCGGCTCGCCTGGTGCTCGCCGACCGGACCCCTGCGGATGTATCCACCTTGCTCCGCATGGAGCTGAGCACCTCCGGACCATGGCAGGACCGGGCCAACGCGCTCGCGGGCGGTTGGCCGCACGAACCGGGTGCCGAGCATCACCTCGACCTCGACGCGACATGCAACGTGCTCTCCGTCCTGGGCGGCATCGCAGAAGACAGCCCCCTGCGCACGCCGGCGTGGGCCGCCCGTCGGCGCGCAACCGACATTCTCCTGGCCATGCAGGAAGGGCCCGGCGGCTTCGCCCGCTTCGAGCGGGGAGAGGCCTCGGTCTTCCTCAGGCGCTTCCCGTGGGCCGACGGCGAGCTGTTGGCCATGGGCAACCCCCAGGATACGGACCGCGTTCGGCTGGCCGCACACGCCCTGGCCCATCTCGGACGCACCGGCTTTCGCATCGATGACGACCGGGTCGCGCGTGGCGTCGAATGGCTGCGCAGTGTCACCTCGGACGCCTACGACACGCGATCGATCGCGACGCTGTCTGGCCTCGCCGGTGCGGCAGTGGCGACTTGCCCCTCCTCACACCCGATGCGGCAAGAGATGGAGCACCGCCTCCGGGCTCGGCAGCGCGAGGACGGCAGCTTCGGCGACCTGGTGGCCACGGCCCAGGCTCTGGGGGCGCTGCTGGAACTCTCCGGCCCGTGCGTTCAGTGTCACCGCGCAGCCCGACATCTGGCCGAAGCCGTGGCGCGCCACGGTGAGGTCCTCGAGCTGGCCAGCGGAGCCTCATGCCAAGGGCTCGGGCTCAGCGCCCGGCTCGAAGACCCTTCTGCGACAGCTCGCGAGGTCTCGCTTGCGCTGCGCGCCTTCGTGCAGCAGACAAGTGGCCCGCAATCCAGCCAGCGAACGGGTTTGCGTTCGAACAGGAGACAAGCATGACCGCCCCGACGAACCACTTCGACGTCGTGATTATTGGTGCCGGCCTCGCAGGCTGCGCCACCGCCCGTGCGCTTCGAGCCGCCGACCCCACCGGGCGCCGGCGCATCGCGTTGATCGACAAGTGCACCGACGTGCACCCGCAG
>CAYGTG010000980.1:1972-3578 GCA_964352485.1 uncultured Nannocystaceae bacterium
CCGCAGTTCTCCGGTGAGTTCATCCACCCGCGCGGCGCCGAGATCCTCGACCGCTTGGGCTTTTACGAGCCGCTCATCAAAGCCGGCGCCGTCGATGTCGATGGGTTCCTCGTCTTCGAGCACGCCGATGCTCAGCCCGTCGAGCTCGAGTATGGCGATGTCCCCAATCGACGAGCCCGGGGTCTTTCGGTCCACCACAAGACGCTGGTGCGCACCATCCGTGGTGAGCTGCGAAACGAGGCCGGCATCGACATGCGCGAGGGCTGGTCGCTCATCGACCTGGTTCGAAACGACGCGGGGCGGGTCTGCGGCGTCGTCCTGCTCGACCCAGAGAAGACCCGCCACACCTTGAGCTGTGATCTCGTCGTTGCGGCCGACGGCAAGAGCAGCTCGGTTCGAAAGCTCGCGGGCATCGGCGATGGAGGCCGCCAAACAATCGGCTTCACCGCCGGAGTCTCCGTGACCGACGCGACGCTGACCCGAGACACCTACGCCCACGTGATGCTCGGCGCGTGGGGCCCGGTCCTCGCCTACCCGATTCAAAACGAGGAGGACGGGACGGTCACGACGCGGATCACCATCGATCTTCCGAAAGAACTCCCCGCCAAGGGTGCCGCCCTCAAGGACCACCTCCTCGAGGCCTACATTCCGTTCTTGCCCGCCCCCCTTTCGGCCCAGGTGGCCGAGGCAATTCGCAAGCACCCGGGCAACCTCTACATGGCGCCGACCGTGAACCTCCCCGCCCCCGCGGCGGCACAACCCGGCGTCGCGTTGGTTGGCGACGCGGGCGGCTGCTCGCATCCGATCACCGCCAGCGGGATGACCATGGGTCTGCGGGACGCAGAGACGCTCGCCGAAGAAGCATCTCGTCGAGCGGACGCCCCTATCGACCAGGTCTGGCTCGACGCCGGCGCGCTGCGACGGTATCGCGCGCTCCATGATCGCTACGTGCCGACGCGTCAGGCCCTTGCGGATGCGATCTACGAAGCCTTCCGCGGCGAGCGGGAGGGATCCCGGGCGATCCGCCGCGCACTGTTCGAATACTGGGGAAGCGGGAAGCCGGCGCGAAGCCGCTCCATGTCGCTGCTTTCCTGCAGTGAGGGCCGCCCGTCGGTGTTTTTCACCGAGTACTTCAAGACCGCTCGACATGCGCTCAGCTCGAGTCTGGTCCCCCAGCACGCCCGCAGATACCCGGTTGCGGACCGGGTCCGCCGTGCGCGCGGTGCTGCCTCCCTCGCCAAAGACAAACTGGGGCTTGTCGCGGCAGTGATGTGGGCCCAGGTTCGACCCAGCTGGATGCCACACACGGCCCGCTCACGGCTCCGTAGCGTCTTGGATTGACAAAGCTTTTCGCCGAGACCTACGCTGAATCGAATGGGAGCGCGGGTTCTGGTCGTCGACGACGACCCTTGGATTCTCCGCATGGTCACCGCCACGCTGCAAAAGCGTAACTACGTGGTGGACACTGCGAGGGAAGGACGTCAAGCGCTCGAGCGCGCGAGCGCGAATCCGCCGGACGTCATCATCTCCGACGTGATGATGCCGGTCATGGACGGATGGACGTTCGTTGAACAGCTTCGTCGAGACCCACGGCTCTCCACCATCC
>CAYGTG010000981.1:0-3574 GCA_964352485.1 uncultured Nannocystaceae bacterium
TCGATGCGGCCCGTCGCCCCTTGGCCCCGCTCCTCTCCCCCGCTGCCG
The DNA here is from genome assembly GCA_964352485.1 of uncultured Nannocystaceae bacterium. GTDB lineage: Bacteria > Myxococcota_A > Polyangia > Nannocystales > Nannocystaceae > CAJXVA01. The sequence continues at coordinate 49 of CAYGTG010000981.1, forward strand.
ACGATCTGTAGCCCTTGTCCTTCGCGCCGGCCTGAGGGACAAACGAGCTTCGCGATGGACATCCAGTACTGGGCGGGGACGGACGTCGGTCGCAAGCGGGCCGAGAACGAGGACAACTACCTCATCGACAAGGACCTGCGTCTGTTCGTCGTGGCCGATGGCATGGGGGGGCACGCGTCCGGCGAGATCGCCAGCGCGATGGCGGTGCACACGGTGCGCGAGGTGGTCGCCGGCGAGCGCGACATCTTGGAGAACTACGACGACACCGATCCTCGCTCCCACGTCGAGGTCTGCACGCTGCTGGAGTACGCGGTGCATCGGGCCTGCCAAGCGGTGTTTCAAAAGGCGGCGGTCGAACCGGAGAAGCGCGGCATGGGCACCACCATCGTGGTGCTGTTCATCGTCGGATCGCGGGGCTTCATCGCCTACGTCGGCGACTCCCGGATCTACCTGCTGCGCGGCGGCGTCGTGTATCAGCTCACCGAGGATCACAGCCTTCGCAACGAGCTGATCCGCATGGGCAAGATCAGCGAGGAGGAGTTCGAGTCGAGCCCCTACGCCAAGATGAAGAACGCGATGACGCGCGCCGTGGGCGTGTACGAGTCGGTCGAGGTCGACACCCTCGACTTCGACATCATGGCGGGCGACTCGTTCCTGTTGTGCAGCGACGGGTTGTACGAGTATCTGCACGAGAACGACATCTCCAACGCCATCGGCCTTCCCGAGGTGCAGGAGATTCCCGGCCAGTTGATCGAGACCGCCAACACGCGCGGCGGCAAAGACAACATCACTGCGGTCGTCGTGCAGACGGTTGGCGACGACGCGGAGCATGAGCGAGCCGCGGAGATCAACTTCACGCTCGACACGCTCAAGCAAGTTCCGCTGTTCCGAGAGCTGAGCTACCAGCAGCTCGTCCGCATCATGAACCTCGCCAATCTCCGCTCTCTGAGCGCAGGAGAGGTGTTGTTCGAGAAGGACGAGGTCAGCCGGGACATGTACGTGGTGCTTCGCGGCGCGGTGAAGCTCGTCTCGGCCGGCGTCACCGTCGCCAAGTTCGGACCCGGCGACCACCTTGGGGAGATGGGGCTCATCGACGACACCACGCATGTGGCCTCGGCGCTGGTGACCGAGACCGGAAAAGCGCTGCGAATCAGCCGCCGGGAGTTCGACCAGATCTTGCGCAAGGAGCTGCCTCTGGCCGTGAAGCTGCTCCGCAGCCTCACCGAAGCTCTCGCGGTGCCCCCCTCGCTGCCGACCGACTGGGGCACCGACGGCGGGTTGTCCGGCGGGACGCAGATCGTGCAGGTCGTCGACATGACCGGTGAGATCGAGCTCAACCCGACGGAGTGAGCGAGCGTCCTGCCACGGGCCGGTTGTCTCCAGCCCCGACGATTGACCCCTCAATCCGAGGCGGCATACCGTGTCAGCATGAACGCGCGAACCCTAGGCTTGGTGCTGCTGGCGGGCGTCGGCCTGACCGCCTGTGGCGAGTCGGACACGGACTCCGAGCCCTCCCACGACTACAACGCCGAGATCCGCTGGACCTCGTACCGCGTTCCTCACATCATCGCCGACGACATTCCCAGCGCGGCCTTCGGTCAAGGCTACGCGTTCGCGTCCCTCAACGGGTGCATCCTCGCCGACCAGGTGCTCAAGCTCCGCGGCGAGCGAGCGGCGTTCTTCGGGCCGGGCGAAGACGACGCCAACGTGGACAGCGACTTCACCCACCGAGCGCTGCAGTTCACCGAGAAGGGACAAGAAGCTTGGGAGCGTCAGCCCGAGAACGTCCGCAGCCTGATTCAAGCCTACGTCGACGGCTACAACGCCTACCTCGTGGAGGCTGGGGACACGATGCCGTGCGGCGGCGAGCCGTGGCTTCGCGCCATCTCCCCCGAAGATGTGATGGCGCACTACGTCGAGATCGCGACCCTCGCGGGCTCTCGACAGCTGCACAGCTTCATCGCCCGCGCGCAGCCTCCCGGTTCCGGGCTCGCGCCCTCGGACGATGATCTCCCGGACTTCAACGATCTGGGCATTGGCTCAAACGGCTGGGGCATTGGCTCGGATCGCAGCGCCAGCGGCAAAGGCATGGTCTTCGCCAACCCGCACTTCCCCTGGGAGGGCGAGCTCAAGCTCTACGAGAGCCATCTGACGGTCCCCGGCGAGATGAACGTCTACGGCGCCACGCTGCTCGGGGTTCCGGGCGTGCTCATTGGCTTCAACGAAGCCGTCGGTTGGACGCATACCGTCTCCGCCGGTCAACGCTTCACCATGTACGCCCTCAAGCTCGACCCCAGCGACCCCACTCGCTACGAGTACGACGGGCAGATGCGCGAGATGAGCTCGACGGACTTCACCATCGATGTTCTCGAGAACGGCCAACCCGTCCAGCGCACCCGCAAGATGTGGTCCAGCCACTGGGGGCCGATTCTCTCGATCGGAAGCTTGGGAGGCTGGACGACGGACTCCACGCTGACGTTCCGAGACGCCAACGAGCTCAACACCACGCTCATCTCGCAATTCCACGACATGAACCTGGCCGACAGCTTGGAGGCGTTCCAGCAGGCACACGCCGACAACCAGGGCATCCCGTGGGTCAACACCATGTCCGCGAGCGCCGAAGGCGTGGCGTGGTACGCCGACACCACGCCCACGCCCAACCTGACCGAGGCCACGATCGAGGCCTGGGAAGACCCGGCCGCCGCGGGCACCGATCCGCTGATCGCGTTCGCCATCAACGGCGTGAAGACCATCGGGGCGGTCGCGCTGGACGGAACCACGTCCGCCAACGAGTGGGTCGAGGTCGACGGCGCCCGCGACCCGGGTCTCGTGCCGTTCTCCGCGGTCCCGCAGATCGAGCGCCCGGACTTCGTCTTCAACGCCAACGACTCCCACTGGCTGAGCAACCCCGACGCGCCGCTGACCGGCTACTCGCCCATGCACGGCCGTGAGGGCACCTCGCGCACCCCTCGAACCCGGATGAACGCAACGCTGCTCACCGAGGTGTCCGAAGACGGCGCATCGGGAGCCGACGGTCTGTTCACGTTCGAGGAGTTGCAGGCTGCGGTCTTGAGCAACCGGGGCATGACCGCCGAGCTCCTGCGCGATGCGGTCGTCGAGCGGTGTGAGGCCAACCCAATGTACGCCGAAGCGGATCTTTCCCGCGCCTGCGCCGCCCTCAAAGGCTGGAATCTGCGCCTGGACCTCGATGCACCTGGCGCTCTGGTCTGGCGCGAGTTCGTCGGCGACTTCTCCAGCCTCGACGTCCTCAAGGAAGGACCCGACGTGTGGACCAACGACTTCGATCCCGCCGACCCCATCGGCACCCCCAACACGCTCTCGGCACCCCCCGAAGACCCGGCCGACGACCGCATGCTCGAAGCGCTGGCTGGGGCCATCGACCGGCTTGCCCAAGCTGGACTCACCCCAAGCAGCACCCTTCGGGAGGCTCAGTTCACCCGGCGCGCGGGCGAGGCGATCCCGATCCACGGGGGCGGAAGCCGTGAAGGCGTCACCAACCTCATCC
>CAYGTG010000982.1:0-3559 GCA_964352485.1 uncultured Nannocystaceae bacterium
CACATGTTCGAGCACATGATGTTCCGCGGCACGCAGAACATCGGGCCCAAGGCTCACTTCGAGTACATTCGTCGCGTCGGCGGCAACGCAAACGCGTACACGAGCTTCGACAACACGACGTACATCCAGGTCGTGCCCAGCAACCAGGTCGACATGGTCCTGTGGCTCGAGGCCGAGCGCATGGCGTTCCTGAAGATCAACGACGACTACTTTGACATCGAGCGCAAGGTCGTTGCGGAAGAGTACCGCCGCGGACAGGAGCAACCCTATGGGGCTGCCTTGGAGAAGGTGCTCGCAGGCGTGTTCGAAAAGCATCCGTACCGCTGGAGCCCGATCGGCGACATGAACGAGCTGGGCGAGGCCGATGCCAAGGAGCTGCAGGAGTTCTGGAACACCTACTACGTGCCCAACAACGCCGCACTCGTCGTGGTCGGGGACGTCAAACACGAAGAGGTTGTCGCCTCCGCCAAGGCCGCCTTCGGTTGGATCCCCAAGTACGACGAGCCGCCGCGGGTCGAGATTCGAGAGCCCGAGCAGACCGAGCCCAAGCAGATCAAGATCAAGGAGCGCAACGGACCGGTCCCCATCGCCGCGCTCGGCTACCGAACCGTGCCGCTGGGCCACAAGGACGAGATGGCGCTCGAGATGCTCGGCACCATCCTCGGTGGCGGCGAGAGTTCGCGGCTGTGGCGCTCCCTCGTGCGCGAGCAGGACGTCGCCATGTTCGCCCTGGCAGGAGGGCTCACGCTCGAGCATGACGGCCTCTTCGCCGCGGGGGCGGTCCTGAGCCCCTTCGGAGGCAGCACGGGCAAGGCACTCGCCGCGCTGCGGGCCGAGATCGAGAAGCTCAAGAAGGACGGCGTCACCGAAGAGGAGCTCGAGAAGGCTCGCAACGGCATGCTCGCCTCGGAGGTGCAGTCGCTGATGACGGTGCAGAGCAAGGCCCAGCGCTTGGGCGAAGCCGCTGTGCTGCGCAAAGACCTGGACAGCGTGAACTCCGACTTCAAGGAGATCACCGAGATCACCACGGCGGACATCCAGCGCGTCGCCAACACCTACTTGGTGACGCAGCACGAGATGGAGATCCGCATCGAGCCCAACATGCTCGGGTTCCTCGTCGATCAGATTCGAGGCGGTGACGACAAGCCTGCAAAGGATGGCGAAGGCGGAGAGGAGAGCATCCGCGGCGAAGGCTCCGGCAAGCCGGGCCTCGAGCGTCCCGCCACCTTGGCCAAGGCGCCCACGATCGCCCCGCCGCTGGACACCGACCTCAGCGTTAAGAAGTTCGAGACCACGCTCGACAACGGTCTGAACGTGGTCGTGTTGCCGAGCGACGAGGTCCCCTACGTCACCATGTGGATGGGCCTGGAGTACGGTTCGTTCGCCGACGCAGACGAGAAGCAGGGGACCGCCTACCTCACGCTTCCCATGCTCGGGCGCGGCACCAAGACCCACGACTACGAGGCGCTCACCGACGAACTCGACCGCCACGCCATCTCGCTCTCGGGCTCGGCTGGACTCGACTCGGCAAGCGTCTACGTTGGTGCACTCAACGGAGAGACCGACCGCGCCATGCGCCTGCTCTCGGAGGTCATTCGGGAGCCTACGTTCCCGGCCGAAGAACTCGAGGAGTTCGTGGGCCAGACCACAACCGGTCTGATGGTCACCGAGCGTTCGCCCGACTACGTCGCCGACCGCGAGCTTCGCCGCCGCCTCTTTGGGGAGCACCCCGCCGCCCGACTGCCCGAGGGCACGGCGGCTGGGTTGCGCAAGCTGAACCGCGACGACCTGGCAGCGTGGTGGAAGACCCACGCGCGGCCCGACGCCGCCACGCTTTATATCGCCGGCGCCATCGAGCCCGAAGCCGCTTTTGAGCTTGCGCGCACGCACATGACCGCGTGGACCGCCGAGGGGGAGAAGCCCGCCGTCGCGCTGCCCTCGGTCCCCAAGGCCACGAAGACCAAGATCTACCTCGTCGACCGCAAGTCGAACCAGTCGCAGATCCGCGTCGGCCAGGCCTCGATCACGCGCACCGACCCTCGGTACACGACCGCGCGGGTGGTCACCGAGTACTTCGGCGGAGGCTTCAACTCACGTCTCAACGACACCATTCGCGTGAAGAAAGGACTCACCTACGGCGCCGGCGGAGGGTTCCGTACCGGACGCTTCGTGGGCCAGTTTACGGTCTCGACCTTCAGCAAGACCGCCACGGTCGCACAAACCGTCGCGACGATTCTCGAGGAGGTCGACCGTCTCCAGAGCGAGCCCCCCTCGAAGTCCGAGCGTGACGATTCGGTGAGCTACATCGTGGGCAGCTGCGCAGCCGGTCGTGAAACCCCCCAGGCGCTCATCCGCGAGCTGTGGCGTCTGGACCTCAACGAGCTTCCGGACAACTACTACGGCGAGTACCTCTCCGCGATTCGCGGGGTGTCCCCAGACGCGGCGGTCACCGCTGCGCAGGACCTCGTCGACCCCGACAACCTGGTCATCGTCGTCGTTGGTCCGGCCGACAAACTCAAGCCAGCGCTGTCGCAAATCGCCGAAGTCGAAGTCGTCGGCAGCGCCGACTGACGCCAGCGCCGCGCGCTTTCCTCGGCGCGCAAGGCGGGCTACCCTTGGTCATGCTCGTTGACTGCCCCGAGTGTGCGCGGCGTGTCTCCGACCGTGCAGCGGCGTGCCCGCAGTGCGGTTTTCCGGTTGCCGCCGAGTGGGAGGCGCAGCGCGAACGGGAGGCCGCCGCAGCCGACCGGTCCAGCCGCGAGCAGGTTGGCGAAGTGGATTGCGCGTCGTGCAACGCACGGGGTTTTGTCACCGAGGGACCCGACGACCGACCCGGTGCCTTCTCATGGTGTGTCGTCTGTGAACACTCTGGCCGTGTCCCGCTCGTCCAAAGCCCGCGCGGATTTTGGGCGGTCGCGTTTGCCTCGCTCGATGGGTTTCTTGGCGGCGAAGATCTCGAGCGACCGAACGTCATTTTCGTCGGCGAACATGCCCCTGAGGGTCATCGCTACGAGAAGCCCGGTCCGCGGACCAAGACGAGCGCGCAGGATTGAGTCGCACGCTCGTGGCCAGGCAGTGAAAACCTGCCCCCCTACCAACTGCTACACCCAGTGCCATGCCATGCTCAGCCCCAGGGCCGGTCGCGTTCGGCCTGCCCCTCTCGGCAACGTGTTGTGGCTCGCAGGTTGCTTTCAGCGTACCTTCTGAGGGCGCCGTTGCACCCTCAGTGCCTCGGCCATTGCCCAAGGTACTGCGGGGAGCCCCACGCATGCGAGCGGAAACAGCCGGGACATGGGAGACGAGAAACAAGCAGCGGTGCAAGACCCGCTGATCGGCCAAGTCTTTGGGGGTCGGTACTCGATGCGTGCCCTCATCGGTCGTGGCGGCGTCGGCCTGGTGTACTTGGCAGAGAACACCGAGACCGGTGAGGACGTCGTCCTCAAGATTCTGTCCCCAGACTGGTCCCAGAAACCCGATGCCGTCCGACGTTTTGAGCGCGAGTCCGAGCGGCTCGGGAGCGTCCGGCACCCCAACATCGTCCGCCTGCTCGACTCTGGCC
>CAYGTG010000983.1:0-3554 GCA_964352485.1 uncultured Nannocystaceae bacterium
GAAGTGTTACCTATGTCTTGGCGTGATTGTGTCACCTACGTCATGGCACCAGACCGCGCAATGGACCGCGTGACGCGCGCAGGATGTCTACGCGCCCCGTACGGACATCCGTTTCGCTGCGACATCGCTGCTTCGACGGTGATAGGGCAGCACCATGGTGAAGACTGCCACGACGTGCCCGCAGATGACCTCGCCACGACGATCGCGGAGGTCGGGCCCTCGCGCGTCGGCGGCACTCTTGCTCGTTTCAGTTGTGGCCTGTTCGAACAACGCGGAGACGACAGCGGGGGCAGACGGAACGGACTCGACCTCGGCGACGGACAGCGTGGGCGCTTCGACCGGCGACACCGACAGCGGCGGCTCGTCCACGGCTTCCGCCGATTCGACCAGCGACGCCACAGGGACCGCCGAGACTGGGGGCGACGAGAGTTCCGGTGGCGTCGGCGAATGCACCCCCGGCGCGGTCACCGAGTGTTACTCGGGGCCGCCCGAGACCCGAGGTGTTGGCCTGTGCGCTTCGGGCGAGCAGGAATGCGGCCGCGACGGAGCGTGGGGCCCGTGCATGGGGGGTGCCGTTCCGGCGGTGGAGACCTGCGACACCCAAGGGGACGAAAACTGCGACGGTATCGACCCGTGCAGCGGTGATGGCAACCTCCTGTGGAGTCGCACCTTTGGCGGCGAGGCGAACGAGGCTGGTGCGCAGGTTGGCTTCGACGGTTCTGGCAACCTTGTGCTCGCGGCCCGCGTCGCAAGTGTTGCAGACCTCGGGGGTGGACCGTTGCAGAGCGCGGGAGGTTACGACCTGTTCTTTGCTCGCTTCGCGCCCGACGGAGGGCATCTTTGGAGCGCAAGGTTCGGGGATGAAAGCAACCAGTGGGTCAACAGCTTTGCCCTCGCGGTCAACGAGGCCGGCGAGATCGCGGCGACCGGCGGCTTCGCGGGAACACTCGACTTCGGCGGCGGTGCTCTGGTCAGCGAGAACAACGACATGTTCCTCGTCCGGCTTTCGGCCCAAGGAGAGCACGTTTGGAGTGAGGTGTTCACATCCGAATATGTCCGCCCGTTTGCGACCGCGTTCGATGCAGACGGGAACGTCATTGTCGGCGGTGGTTTCGAGAACCCGCTGAACCTTGGTGGCGACGTGCTGAGCTCGGCGGGCGCGGAGGATGTTTTTGTTGGCAAGTTTGACCCGAAGGGTTCGCACGTGTGGAGCCGGAGCTACGGCAGTGCCGAGTCTCAGTTCCTCCGCAGGATCGTGACCGACGGGGAGGGAAACTGCTATCTCGGTGGCGGCGCGCAGGGAACGGTCGACTTCGGCGACGGTCCCCTGAACAGCGGCGCGCAGATCGATGCTTTCCTCGTGCGGCTCGACGCGCAGGGGAACACGGAATGGAGCCGACGGTTCGGCACCACGGGCATCCATGACATCAACGACTTGGCCATCAACCCCGCGGGCCAGCTGATCGTGAGTCTCGAGTCCATTGGCGCCCTCGACCTCGGTGGCAAGTCCTTCGACGCCGGAGAACTCCGCAGCTTCGTGGCACGCTTCACGACCGACGGTGAGCACGCGTGGAGCCGCATGGTTGGCGACGGTGAGGTCGCGCTGCGCGGAGTCTCCGTCGACGGCGTCGGCTCCATGCTGCTCGTAGGCGAGTTCTGGGGAGAGAGCGACTTCGGCGGAGGAACGCTCACGTCGGCGGGCGATCGCGACGCCTTCCTCGTCAAGCTCAACGAAAGTGGCGAGCACGTGTGGAGCAAGCGCTTCGGCGACGACGAAGCGCAGCAGGGCTACGACGTCGCGAGCTCGATCGCCGGCTCCGTCGCTGCAAGCGGCAGCTTCCTTGGCAGCATTGATCTCGGTGGCGGTTTGGCGACCAGCGCGGGCGAGTACGACGGTTTCGTCGCCGTGTTCGGGCCTTGAGTTCGCCCCTGTCTTCCGACAGCGATCTCAGCGTTGCCATACTCGATGCAGATCTCGATCGTCCATCGTTCGGTCGCAATCATCGGCTGCGTCTGGTCGTCGGCCGGAAACACGTGGGCGACCCCATCGGGTGAGACCTCGACGGTGACCCCAGCGGGCGATTGTGTGGGCGCGATATGAAGTCCCGCGTATCGGTAGTCGGGCGTCCAGTCCGGCGTGGGCTCGATGGGTCGAACCCAGTAGCTCACCGACCGGACGCGCTCGTTGTCGAAGGGCCAGGAGATCACGTCGCCGCCGAGCGTCCCATCCTTCTCGAGTCGCAGGTAACTCGAGGTTCCCGCGGCGCCAGCTCCGGCGACAAGCATCGCCGTCCCCGGGAAGTCGCCGGCCCACGTGGAGAGGTCACCGTCAAAGGCCTCGTGCACGACCCACGAATCCTCGGACGCTGGGCACCAGGAGGGAGGCACGGGGTCGCTCGTCGACGTGGTGGAGCCACCGGACTCACCACCCCCACCCGTCGACGCCGGTTCCCCAGTCTCAGCATCCGCGGCGGCATTCGATGCCCCGGCGGAGCTCCCCTCCTGAGACGGTGCCGGGCTGCAGGCCAGACCAAGGGAGAGCGGAAGGACCATTCGCGGCGGGCGTCGGAACATGTCCCGACAGCCCGCTGAGTCTCCGTCTACCAGCGCAAAGATTGCCGCGAGCAAGACCGTCGGTGCACGCACGAAGCCGTCCGCCCCCTTGGACCGCATTTGGGAACATCTCGCGATCTCGGTTGCCCTTGGCCTCTTGGTCGGCCTGCAGCGCGAGTGGAGCGACCACTCTGCCGGGATCCGCACGTTCACGCTCATCACCGTACTCGGCTCGTTGACCGCGTTGCTCGGCGGCGAGCAGGGACACTGGCTTCTGGCCGCGGGCCTGCTGGCCGTCGCGGGCGCGATGGTGGCGATGATGCACCTGCGGGGAGCGGAGGCCTCCGACGGACAGCCGGAGCTGACGAGCGTGTTCGCGGCCCTGGTTATGTACCTGGTCGGGGCCCTGGTTGTCGGTGGCCAGTCCGGCCTCGGCGTCGCAACCGCTGGCACCACCGCGGTCCTGCTGCACTGGAAGAAGCCCCTGCACCGGTTCGTCGATCGGATCGGTGAATCGGAGATTCGCGCGGTCTTTCGCCTCGTCCTCATCGCGTTGGTGATCCTCCCCCTGCTGCCCGACCGCACCTACGGTCCATTCGACGTGCTCAATCCATATCGAGTCGGGTGGATGGTCGTGCTGCCCGTCGGCATCGGCGATCACTACAAACTCGCTTCGTGCGGCGGCAATTCCGGCGCGAATGGCTGAGCCGTAGCCCCGGATGGGCTCGTCGATGACCCGGGCACCCGCTGCGACGGCGGCGGTAGCGGAGCCGTCGGTGCTGCCGTTGTCGACGACCAGCACCTCGTGGTCGAAGCTGTTGGCAGCGGCGACGTCGATGGCTTCAGCGACCACCTTCGCTATCGATCGGGCTTCGTTGAGGCATGGAATGACGAACGAGACGGACGGCACAGGGCCATGCTAGGAAACAGGCGACGGTGCCGCCGATCCACCAGAGCATCCACGCGGAGACCGAGTAGCGTGCGAAGGGCTGGAGCAGAAG
>CAYGTG010000984.1:0-3554 GCA_964352485.1 uncultured Nannocystaceae bacterium
ACCCAGCCAGACCTGGAGCCCACCGACCTGGAATCGGCCCCAGCACCGCCCGCGACGCCGGCAGAGCCCGCAACGACCCAGGCCGAAGACGACGTCAAGACCACTCGAGTCCCTCCGTCAGCGAAACCCAAGCCCTCGATTCAAGCGGAGCTCACCCTGATTCGGCAAACGCAGTCGGCGGTCCGACGCGGCGCCCACGAGCGTGCGCTGTCCCTGGCCCGACGACACGCGAAGACCTATCCAAACGGCGCCTTCGTCGAAGACAGAGAAGCGCTGCGTGCACTCGCGCTTTGCGAGTCCGACAGCGCCAAGGCCCCTGGCGCCGCCTCGAGATTCCTTCAACGTTGGCCCAAGTCGATGCACCGAAGTCGCATCGAAGCGGCCTGCGAATAATCCAACCCAATCCGCCCTGTCCGGGCTCCCCCGCCCCCTTTCCGTGCGCGTCGTTTTGGCGTGGACGTATCCTGGAGATGCTTGTGAAATCTTACCTGACCACTTTGCTCATCCTGTCCACCTCAGCCGCGCTCGGCTGCGACTCCAACGTCGACCTTGGCGACCTTCCAGAGGAGACCGACGGGGGTTCGGGGAGCATGGGCGACACGGGACAAGCGGAGGCAAGCTCCACGACCGACGGCACGGCGACGAGTGTCGATTCGGGCGAAACCTCGAGCAGCCCTCCTGTGGGAGCCGTGGAAGGAATCGACGTCCTGTTCGTGGTCGACAACTCCGGGTCCATGGGCGCAGCGCAGCGTCGCCTGCAGGAGAGCGCCCCCGCGATGGTTGCGGCGCTCGACGCCACTGGGCTCGACTACAGAATCGGCGCCACCACCACCGACAACAGCAACTATTGGTGCACAGGCGGGGGCGTCGGGGAGCCCGACTCCGGACATCTCGTCCCGCCCGTCAGCTGTCGAAGCCATGCCGAAGACTTCTACTTCAGTGGCAGCGGCATCGACGTGTTCGATGAGGCCTGCGCGGAGCAGTGCGCCCTCGAAGAACTCTCCTTGGCCCCCGGTGCGGCTCCATGGCTGTCCTCGGACACCCTCGCTGGGACCTCGATGGCCGAAGCCCTCGCGTGCTCCCTGCCGATGGGCATCAACGGGTGCGGGTTCGAACAGCCGCTCGAGGCGATGTACCTCGCAACGACCTGGAGCGAGGCACCAGACACCGACGAGAGCGGCTTCATGCGACCGAACGCTCACCTCGTGGTGATCTTCGTGACCGACGAGGTGGACTGCTCCCTCAACCCCATCCACGAAATCTCGGTCATGGGACAAGAGGGCGTCGGCAACCGGGTGTTCTGGTCGCTCCCCGACGAGCAGCAGTCTCCAACGTCGGCCGTCTGCTGGAACGCTGGGGTGGAGTGCACAGGGCCCGGAACGCCGCAGTACGACGCCTGCATCGCGCAGGACAAAGCCGTGGACGGCTCCGATGCCGCCAACGCGTCGGCAGCAGTCATCTACCCGCTCTCGCGCTACGCCGCTCGTCTGGATGCGGTTCGGGCGAGCAAGGTCGCTGGCGCCGGAGTCTACACATTCGGCATCACGGGGGTCCCCGAGCCCTACACCGGGCCTGGTGACATCTTGTACGCCCGCGGTGCGGATGCCTCGAACCCCAACTCCTTTGACGCCAAGTTCGGTGTCGGTCCAGGCTGCATCGAGGGCGACATCGAGGCGGTCCCCCCGGTCCGAATGTTGGAGTTCACGCAGGCCGGCGATCAAGCCGGGGTCCCTCTGTTCTCGATCTGCGCCAACAGCTACGCCGAGTTCTTCGGCCAGATGTTTGCGCAGACCGGCGGCTGAGCGTCACTCGCAGGCGTACACGTCGTCGATCGCCCCGTTGAGCGTGCCTGCGATCGAGACGTGCCCCAGCCCGTTGGGGTGCACCAAATCTGTTCCGCCCAGCATCCAATACGCTGCACCCTCTTCGTAGTTGGGGCAGCTCTCGGTTCCGTAGTGGTGCCCGTGGCCCAGGAACACCGGGTATTGGTCAGACAGGTACGTGTTGGGCCGGGCGTCGACCCGCGCCCGCAGCGTGTCGTTGTACTCGCCGAGCAGCTGGGTCTTGAGCGGACTCATGAAGGCGAAGGGAGCGGCACTGCAGTCGTCGAACGGGTTGAACTGCGTGTTGACGATCAGTGTTGCACCGTCGGGGAAGTTGGCGGGATCGTCGACCCAGGCTTCGATCTGGTCCCACTGCGTCTCGAACATCGGCACGAGGTCGTTGCGGTAGGTGTCTTCGGCCGCCGGGTCGGGCTGCAGCAACAACGGCTGGATGTCGTTGCCGCCCACCCAGATGACGACCAGCGTATGGCCGGGCATCCCCACAGACGCGCCGGGCATCTGCATGTTGAGGACATCGCTCGTGACCGCGCCGCTGATCGCGAGGTTTTCGTACGTCACGCCCGGCGCGTAGTTTTCGGCCAGGTATTCGTGGGACAGACGCGCGCTGCAGGTCTCCGACTCGATCTTTCCATCTTGGCCGAAGCAAGCGAAGAGGCTGTCCCCAAAGAACATCATCCGGGTCGGGATGTCGCCGCAGACCTCACCGCCAGAGGGGTCGCCGGTGACCTCACCGCCACCGCTGCTCGAGTCGTCCGCAGACGAGGTCTCGCTGTCATCGACGCCAGAGGTCGAACCGGGTCCAGCGCTGCCTCCCGAAGGATCGGTACCGGTCGTGGAGGCCTCGCCCGTCGAAGCCTCGGCCTCGGTCCCCGAGCCTGTCTCGTCCGCCTCCGCCGGACACCCGGCGGCAACGAGCGCCGCAACCAGAAGACCACCCTTTGTCCAACTTGTCCCGCTCACGTCACGCAAACGATACCGCATCCGGACCGACGCCCTCACTTCGCAACAGGAGGAGACCAGAGCGCCTCGGAGAGCGCGCGCGCCAGACCCCGAGCCGTCGCCACGGTGGGAAGCCCCGCTTCCACGCACAGCGCTCGCTCTCTCTCGATCGACAGGGCGCCCAGGAGCTCATCGACCGCCACGAAACGCCCGCGCTCGACTCGGTCTCGGGCCGAGCGCTGGAGGCGGCGAAGGGCCCATGCGTCGACCGCCCACGAAAATTCCGCATGTCGGAGGCCATCACACGCCACCCGCGCCATCGTTCGGCGAATGACCGGATCCCGAGCAGCAAGCGACTGGTAGCGCGCCTCGAGGGCAGCCCAGGTCTCGCGCACGCAGCCCTGACCGGCGTTCTCGACCGCGAGTGCCTCGAGGGGTCGGACCGCGATGGACACCACGTTGGGCTGTCGAGGGCGAACGCCCCATCGCAGCGCGAGCGTCTCGAGCATGGCGGCGTTGTTGAGTGCGGCCGAAGATGCACCCCGCGCGGCCCTCACCAACGCTCGCGGCGCATCGTGAGCCCTGAGCTCGCGACCGACCGCGCGCAGCGCCATCCATGATCCGCTCTCCGCGTGTGAAGCCTCTGCCAACCAGGCCCCCACGACGTCGTCCGCACCCGAGGCGAACGTCGCGTACGGCTGAACCGAGGCATGACCTCGACCCCTCAGCGCTTGGGCAGCATCCGTTGCCGCCCTCGCCCCACCCCAGCAC
>CAYGTG010000985.1:0-3553 GCA_964352485.1 uncultured Nannocystaceae bacterium
CCCGCAGCCGCGCCTGCCCCCCGCCCTCCCTCGTTCAGTAGGCCGATGAGCGCGCTTCGTCCCATCTTCGCGGTCGCGGCCCTGGTCGCAGTACCCGGCCCCTGGATGCTCGAGACATCTTTGGGCGAGGCCATCGAGGCTGGGCTGACCCGGTGCGTCGACGGGACAGCGGGGTGTGGTGACCTCGACACGCTCTCACTCGACGCTGGAGGTCTTCGCCTCGAAGGGCTGAGCGTGCAACGTCGCGGACTCTCGATTCGCACCGGGCGGGCTGAGGTTCGACCCGCGTGGGATGGGCTCGACGTCCACCTGGAGGCGCTCCAAGTCGCCCGGATGGTCTCGCACAGCCCCGCGACGCCGACCCAGGCCCCCGAGCCCCAGCCCAGCGGCGGCAACGGACCTCCACCGATCGACACCCACGGTCTGACGATTCGCGTTCAAGCCACCGGGGTCACCGTTCTTAGCGAGGCTGGGTTCACCGCACTGCTGGATGCTCCTGCGCTCACCGTGGGTCCAGACGGAGTTCCGCACGCATCGGTCGGGCTCACGGTCCAGCACGCCCGCGGCTCCGTGCACTCCGTGGGCCGACTGCGCGCGAGGCCCCGGGGCTCGCTCGGGGCCTGGGACGTTGTGGGCACGTTGAGCGTCGCGGATGGTCCCCCCCTTCGACTCCGCGCGGAGCTCGATCGTCGACACCTCCGCACAGAGCTCACCGATGAGCGCGGCGGCTGGATTCAGCTCGCGGCCTGGCCCCAAGTCCACAGCGTGGCCATCGAGGCGGAGCGCTTCGCCTTGCACGGTCTTGGGCGGGCAGGACTCCAGGTTCATGAAGACCTCACCCTCGATGCTCGGGCGGCCTCGCTCAGCGGCCGGGTCGAGCTCAAGCCGGCGCATTCTGGCGGGGCCTCAGTGCACGCCGAGGGCCTCACCGTCGAGGCGCTGACGCTCGAGCACCCTCAGATCTCGGCCGACGCCGTCACCCTCGGATCGCTGAGGCTCGATGGGGACATCACCGGGCAGAGCCTGGATCACTTCGACGCTTCGATCACCGTGGGCCACGAGGGGTTGACGCTCGGAGCCCACGCGTCACGGCGACCCGAGCGCGCCGCACTTCGTCTCGAACTCCCCGACGGACCGTGCCAACGCTTGTTCGACGCGCTGCCCACGGGGTTTACAGATGCGATGCGAGGCACCAAGGTCGAGGGGTCGCTCGCAGGACATGTCGAGCTGTCGGTCGACTTTGATGCGGCCCGCGCTCGGACCGAACTGCTGCAGAACGATCCGCTCGCCGAGCCGCCCGCTCCAGGGGCCCTCAAGGTCGATTTCCCGTTTCGAGAGCAATGCTCGGTGACGGCCGACCCCTCCGCGCTCGATGTGGCCGCGCTGCGTGGGCCGTACCGCCATCGGTTCGTCGACGCCCACGGGACCCCACGCCAGATCCTCGTCGCCGATGGAGCGCCGCGCACAGTGTCCATCGAAGACATCCCTGTCGTCGCGGGGGCATTCGTCACGCTCGAAGACAGCCGCTACTTTCGGCACGACGGTCTTGACCTTGTTCAAGTGGCAAACGCGATCTGGCACAACCTCGGTCGCGGAGAGGTTGTGCGCGGAGCCAGCACGATCACCCAGCAGGCGGCCCGAAACCTGTTCCTCGGGCTGGACCGCACCGCTGCTCGAAAGCTGCAAGAAGCCTTCGTCGCCACCCGAATCGACGCGACCATCGACAAGACGCGTCTGCTAGAGGTCTATCTCAACATCATCGAGCTCGCGCCCGGGGTCCATGGGGTGGAGGACGCGGCTCAGTTTTACTTTGGGCGCAGCGCTGCCGATCTCACGCCGCTACAGGCCACCCACCTCGCCATGCTCGCTCCGGCGCCGCGGACCTACAGCGAACGCTTCGTCCGCGGTGAGGTCGACGCCACCTGGCGCCGAGACCTCGACGAACAGGTCCGACGATTGGCTCGACATCGCGTCATCGACCGGCATCGAATGATCGGCGCGCTGCGAGGCGAGCTCGAACTCCTCGACCGCGGCTGACCGAGGTTCGCGACGCCGCCACCGCGGCCCCCCCTCGAGGCGCGTGATGAGGTTGTGATCTACACGCCGGCGAAGAGGCGCGCGCCGAAGCTGTCGGACAGACGCGTCTGGTCGAAGATCCGCTGAGCCGTTGCCGCGATGTCGTACTCGACCCGCTTGAACTCGAACCGGCCTCGGTCGGTGTCATAGATGGTGTAACTGGCCCGCGGGTCGTGGTCCCGCGGCTGCCCGACCGATCCGACGGAGACGATGTAGCGGAACTCGGGGTGCACCTCGAAATCCTTGGTGATGACTTCGTAGACTCGTTCACGCCCCAGCGCGTAGGCCTTGCAAAGGTGGGAGTGACCGATGAAGGTGATCTGCCCGAGGTCTTCCCAGATCGGAATGCAGGTGCTCGCCTGGTCGACCGTGAAGATGTACTCGAACTGCTCGAGGTCCAGCGGGGAGCCGTGGCAGAAATGCGTACCGTCGTCTTGAGCCGAGTACGGCAAGCTCTTGAGCCACTCCATGCTCTCGCGAGAGACGAGCGACGAATGCAGGTCGAGGGCTTCTCGTGCCGCATCGTAGTAGTAGCTGTAGTCCATCCGCCCAGAGACGGCAGCATCATGGTTGCCCAAGATGGTGTGCCGCGTCAGCTTCCGGATTTTTTCGCAGCACTCTTCGGGCTGCGGGCCGTAGCCGACGGTGTCGCCGATGCACACGAGTTCGTCCACGTTCTCGCGGTCGAACTCCCGCAGAACGGCTTCGAGGGCGCCAAGATTGGCATGGGTGTCGCTGAAGATTCCGTATCGCATCAAGTCTCTGCTTCAACCTCGACCTCGGGCACCATGATCGCCTCGTAGGCCCGTCGCGAAAAACCGCGAACCTGAGTGTTCTCCGGCAAAGGTGCCTCACCGCGGACGGCCGCGGAGGAGTCGCTCACGGCCTGGAGTGTAGCAAGCGCATGTCGTGCCGAGGCACGGACTCGCGGATCTCCGGCATCCGCCAACGCCGCCACCGCGTCGGTCCCCGGCGAGGGGTCTCCAGGTCCCACCTGACCATCGGACAGCGCGACTTCGGCCAGAGCCCGCGCAACCCGCTCTATGGTCCGCTGCTCGTGCGGAGCGTCGCTTTCGTGTCGGAGCACCTGACACAGCCTGCGCAGCGCCGTGGGGCCGAACGCTCCCAGCGCCCGCGCGATGTCGGCCCACATGGTGCTGTCCTCAATGACCAATCGTTCAGCCAGCGGCTCCAACGCCGTGGGGTCCTGTGCAAGCCCCAGCAGGATCGCGGCGGCCTGGCGAAGCTCACGTCGGGGGCTGGAGAGCCAGTCCAACAAATGCGGGACCACTTGTGGGCCCATGTCGTTGAGGTCGGGAAGCAGCGCCAGGAGTTCGTCGTTGTCGAACGCGTCGAGGGCGGCGAAGACATCCTGGAGGTCGCCGGCCCGCTTCCCCTGCAGCACCTCAGCCGCGATCTTCAGGCGCTGCGACGGATCGTGCAGCGCGGGTTCGACCCCCGAGGGCGGCGGCGGCGG
>CAYGTG010000986.1:0-3551 GCA_964352485.1 uncultured Nannocystaceae bacterium
CGAAAAGGGCGAGCGAGACGTCGTGTCGACTTTCTCAACAGGCTGCTAGCAGCCCATGGTCACTTCTGCTTCGTTGCCCGCCGCTTCTTCGGACGGTTCCGGATTGACCGCCAGCGCTTGTGGCTGCGCAGGGGCACGAACGCGAGGCTCTCTTTGATGACCAAGACCTCCACGCCCTCGTCGATTGCTTCGATGAGCGTGTCGAGCGCTGCGTCTTGCTCACCGAGCGAGGCAAGCCTGGCACCCTCCCGAAGTTTCTTCTGGCCAGCGTTTCCTCTTGCATCCGCGAGCGCGCTGCACACTTCGGGGCAGGTGAGCAACTCTGCCAGAGCCTGATCCGGAACCGCTCTGACCCAGTACGCATTGCCCCACGGGCGACCCCACCACACATGTTCGCCGGCGACCGCCTGGCCTGCGCAAACGCAAAAGGCGTCCGCTCCATCCCGGATCGCTTCCGCCAGGGTCACGGCCGCTCGTTTCGACTTCCCGAGCCGCGCCAACAACCAGCCAACGTTGAGGCGGCAGCTTGGGTCGGTCAACCCAGACGCCCGCCGCAACCAACGCCGAGCCGTTCGAGGATCGAGTTCTCCGGGCTGCCGAGACGCCATTTCCTCGACAGTCTGGGGAGTGGGACCCCGCTCCCCGGCCAGCAGCGCCGCTAGAGCGTCTCGCACAACATCCGCAGACGGCTCTCCGCGAGACGCGGCGAGCTCGAGCAGCATCAACGCCTCCGCGGGGTCCGAGCAGCGAGCGGACGCTGCTCGGAAATCGTCGGCATCCGGCTGCAAGACCTCATCGGCGAGTTTGGTGAGTTTCGGATTCGGCGCCCCGCGAACGAAGTCGACGTAGAGAACTCTGACCCCGGGATTCGGCTCCAGGCGCCGAATATCGGACGCGATGTGTCGCGCCAGCGCCAACTCTCTTCGCACCGTCGCAGCGTGGTAGGCGAGATAGAGTCCAAGGGCTTCGTCGGACAGCAAAGCGTCTAGGGACGGGTCCAGAGGGAACCACGGACGCACGAGTTCGACGACGGTCTCGGCAACACCATCGCTGAATGGCTCTCTGTGAGAGGTCAGGGTTCGGCCCAGCTCGTTGAGTTCGGCAAGAACGTCCTGCATCCCGTCGGACGCCCCTGGGAGTGGGCCCACCAAAGCTCGTTCCGAGTCGTTCAGCGGATGGCGAGGATTCTCGTCGAGCAACTCGAGCAAGATTCCCTTCGCCATGAGTCTCGCAGGACTCTCGCGCTTGCTTCGGACGGCAGCGGCAAACGCCGGCATGAACGTTGCAGCCTGCTTTAGGCTCCACGTGTGCCACCGGGACAGGTCGGTCCCGCCGGCTTCCGCATCACGGCGTCGGTACGCCACAAGCACCGGGGCGAGCGCATCTGCAGCTCTCAACCACTCCTCGATTTCGGCGTTGAAAGCGTCCACAGCTTCACTCGAGGCGAGGTGCCGCCTCGTGCGTCGGCGCGGTTTCGTTCCCGATCCGAACGCAGCCGTGATGTCGCACTGCACGAACTGCTGGCTCGAGACCACGAGAAGGTCCTTCTTCCACTCGATCATCCCAAGAGGTGATGGCACCCCCGTCTCGATCGCAGCGCGGGTCGACTTCGTCGGGGCGGCGACAAACCGCACTAGAATTTCCGCCCACTCGAAGTACCGGGCATTGCCCGCACCAACGAAGGGGAAAGGAAAACGCTGGGAACCCGCCTTTCGAGCCACAATGCACTTTACATCAGCACGTAACGTTTCGGACCGCCCGCGCCACACACTCGCAATGGAGCGTAGACGAGGCGTCGGCGAGATGTGTGCGGCCGGGATCATGCTGGTCGGAGGCTGCTACTCGGGTGGGTCGGGTCAGGATTCCCCTTTGATGACCGACGGTGGGTCCGAGACCGAAGGCGTGGACACCGACGAGCCCGAAGCCGGTGGCGCGGAGTCCGGAGGCGTCGACGACGACTACGACCCGCCGCCGGCCTGGGAGGATCCCGGTCGCCTCGGCCCCCAGGGACTGCGGCGTCTGACGATCGGGGAGCTGCGGGCCACGCTCTCAGACCTGGTTGGAGCGACCGACGAAGAGCTCGACGAGCTCGAAGCGACGATCCCCGCCGACACCCAAACCCCCTACGACAACGACTACCGCGATCAAGAGCCCTCAGCACCGCTCATCGAGGGGATGGCGTCGTTCGCCGAGCGCCTCGCCGAAATGATCGTCGCCGACCCGCAGCGACGCGACGCGATCCTCGGATGTTCGCCCTCGGGTCCCGGCGACGAGGCGTGCTTGCGCACGTTTATCGAGCACTTCGGGCGGCTCGCGCTGCGTCGGCCGCTCCCGAGCCAGGACGTCGACGCCTACGCGTCGTTCATCGACGAAGCGCAGGCGGACGCGAACTTCGACGTCGCGTTCACGCTCGTTGTGCAGGCGGTCTTGATGGACGTCCGGTTCCTCTACATGGTGGAGGTCGGCACGCCGGCTGCCGAAGCCAATGTCATCGAGCTCGACGACTACGAAATCGCGGCCCGGCTGGCGTTTCTTCTGTGGGGCCGGGGTCCGGACGATGCCCTGCTCGATCTGGCCCGCGATGGAGGGCTTTCGACCCAGGGAGGCGTGCAGTCGGTCGCCGCGCAGATGCTGGATGCGCCTGCCGCCGAGGCCCAGCTGCAGCGCATCCACGCGATGTGGCTCAGCTACGACAAGATGCCGCTGGATCCCACACTGGCGCAGTCACTGCGCGCCGAGACCGATGCGCTGGTCGGCCGGGCGCTGCAAGAGGGCGCGTGGACGAGCATGTTCGTCAGCGACGAGACCTACCTCGATGCGACGCTCGCCGAGCACTACGGCATCGATCTGCCCGGTGGCGCGCCGGGCTGGGTCGAGTACCCGGACGTTCGCCGACGGGGTCTGCTCTCGCACGGTTCGGTTCTGACGCTGGGCAAGAAGTTCGCCGACACCAGTCCGACCGAGCGTGGCAAGGCCATCTGGACGCGGATGCTGTGCAACGAGATCCCGCCGCCACCCCCGGACGTCGACAGCGGGGTTCCGCCCAGCGCCGGCGGTGCGGACGCGTGCAAGGAAGACCGCTACGCGCCGCTGCAAGAAGAGCAGCCCTGCGCCGCGTGCCACACGATCATCGACCAGATCGGCTTTGGTCTGGAGAACTATGGGCCTGCTGGAGAGTGGCGGACCTCGGAACCGGGCAAGCCGAACTGCTCGATCGAAGGCAGGGGCTCGATCACCGGAGAAGCGTTTGCGGGCGCGGGGGCGCTCGGCGAGCTCCTGGTGGAGTCCGGCCAGCTCGAGGCTTGCTTCATGAAGACCTTCTACCAATACGCCGTGGGGCGAACGGCCCGGGCAGACGACGACTTCGACCAAGCTGCAGTCGAGGCGCTCTCGACAAAGTTCGAAACCCAAGACGACCTCCGAGACGTCGTCGCTGCGCTCGTGTCCAGCCAAGCATTCCGCCATCGCGTCATCGAGGAGGCTCAGTAGCCATGAAAACCAAACGACTCCATCGCCGCACTCTACTCACCGGTCTGGGCGGAGCCGCGGTC
>CAYGTG010000987.1:0-3544 GCA_964352485.1 uncultured Nannocystaceae bacterium
CTGCCCGCGCTCGTAGGGCCAGGTCTTGTGCGGGTCGTCGATGTACGCCTTCCACGCTTCGGGGATGGCGAAGAGCGTGCTGTCGACCTCGGTCTGCATGAGCTCCATGCAGTGCGCCGAGAGGTAGTTGGCGCCCGGAATCAGGTTGTGGACGAAAAATGGCGAGGTGCCGAGGGTCTTCTTGCAGACGTCGTCGACCTGGGCCGGGGAGAGCTCCAGATCGACGCTGGTGCGGACCGCCTCGAGCATCATTCCGCAGAACAGGCGGTCCGCGGCAAACGAGGGGACGTCGGCGGTGGGGATGAGGTTCATGCCCAGGCCACCCAAGAAGCGTTTGATCGACTTGAGCTCGCCCTTGCCGGTGACCGCCCCGCGGACCGGGACCTCCCACAGCTTGTTGGTCAGGTGGGGGAAGAACGGGTGCATCACGCCGCAGCGCTCCTTGCCCGGCAGCTGCTCGAACAACATGGTGCTGGGGAAGCCGCTGGTGGCGGAGAAGATGAACGCCTCGGGGTCGCGGGCCCTGACCGCGGCGTAGAAGCCGTGCTTGATGTTCAGTCGTTCCGGGATCGCCTCGAACACGAATCCGACCTTCAGGTCCGCGGGGAGATCATCGATGCCCCCCTGAACGACTGTGATGCCGTTCATGATCGTCGCCAAGGTGTCGGCGTCGAAACGGCCTCCGTAGGCCTTGGTGAGCTTCTCCTTGACCCCGAGAACGTCGTCCGAGAGGTCGAGGGCCACCACGGGAATGCCCTTGGGTGCGAGCAGCCGGGCAAACTGGCCCAGCTTGCCGAAACCCACGTTGCCGCACGCACCTGCGACCACGAGCGCGCGCACGGGGGCGCCGTCGGTGGGCTGGAACACGGGGCGGAGATGGGCGTCCGAGAGTTGCGTCATCGCCGGCAGGATAGGGGCCCCAGCCGCGATCGGTGGTCTTGCCGAGATTGAGGAAACCCACTTGGGCTGCAGTGCGCCCAACACGGCCCTCAGATGCAGTACCGTTGCGGTCGCTCGATTCTGGAGTTCCTGATGAACGCAACTCGATTCACGATTTTTGGGGCGCTCGCTGCCTGCCTGCTCACGGTTCCGGCCTGCGACGACAAGAAGGCCGACGCCAAGCCGGACAGCAAGGCCAAGACGGACGCAAAGGACGACAAGTCCGACGACAAGAAGGGCGAGGACAAAGACGCGGCCGACGCCGAGGACTAGGCTGAAGAGGCTGAAGAGGCCAAACCGGACGAAGCTGAGGACGGCGCGGAGACCGCGGTTGTCAGCATCGGTGTGGCGGTGTGCGACGAATACCTCACGAAGTACGGCGCCTGCATCAAGGAGCACGCGCCCGAAGCGATGCGCACGCAAATGACCGAAGCGCTCGCCAAGAACGCGGAACGCTACAAGTTGCAGTCTGAGGGGCCCGAAAAAGACTCGTTGGAGCAGGCCTGCACGGCCGCGCTCGACGCGGTCAAGAAGACCAGCAAGGGCTGGGGCTGCACCTACGAGTGAGCCCTGCACACCTGGGGGCTCCGGACGACGTGCCCTCGTCGTGGCGGATCATTCGTTTTTTTGAACCCGATGCACTATCTTACGCGTCCCAACGGACGCAGGGGCCCTCGGGGCCACTCGTAACTCTCGGGTTTGGCAGCACTCACGCCGCCTCCCGAACCCAACTTCCAACACGTTCGAACTCGGAGACAACAATCATGAAATTCAGCAAGCTCATCGTTGCCGCCTCGCTCTGTACCTTCGGCCTTTCCATGCCCGCCTGCGACAAGAAGGAAGAGGCAAAGAAAGAGGACAAGAAGGACGCGAAGGACGGCGACAAAAAAGACGAAGAGAAGAAAGACGAGAAGAAAGAAGAAGAGAAGGAGTAGTCCTCTCTTCTCGATTCTTATCGAGACAAGGGCGGTCCGCGGGTGCGGATCGCCCTTACTTTTTGGTTGGTCGGTGCACCCGTGGTGCAAAAACGCCGAGATGAGCCGTGATCCGAACTGATAGGGTCCGGCTGCCATGCGCGCCGACGGACGCTCGTTCGACCAGCTTCGCCCTTGCACCATCGTCCCCGGGTTCACCCGGAATGCGCTGGGGTCTGCACTCATCGAGACCGGGAACACCCGCGTCATCTGTACCGCCAGCGTCGAGGCGCGGGCGCCAGGTTGGCTGCAGTCCGGCGGTTGGGTGACGGCGCAGTACTCGATGCTGCCGGGCGCCACCCATCCGCGAGGCCGGCGAGACCCGGGCGGTCGTGGCAAAGAGATCATGCGCTTGATCGGCCGTTCGCTGCGCGCGGCCGTGGAGTTGCCTGGGCTCGTCGACGTGGACGGGAACGCGATCTCGATCGTCTGTGACTGCGACGTGATCGACGCCGATGGTGGCACCCGGACCGCCTCGATCTCGGGTGCCTACGTCGCCCTGAGCATCGCGCTTTCGAAGCTGGTGGCACAGGGCCGACTTGGGGCGGTCCCCATCATCGCCCCCATCGCCGCGGTGAGCGTCGGCATCGTCCCGCACCAAGGGAGGTCCGTGGCCATGCTCGACTTGCCGTACGTCGAGGACAGCGCCGCTGAGGTCGATCTCAATGTCGTGAAGCTGGCCACCGGGGGCTTGGTCGAGGTTCAGGGCACGGCCGAGCTACAGACCTTCTCACGTGCGCAGCTGGACGAGATGCTCGACTTGGCCGACATCGGCACCGAGGCTCTCTTTGCCGTGCAGGCGGCCGCGATCGGGGCGAGCGCGTGACCCAGAAAATCGTCGTGGCGTCGGGGAACCGGCACAAGGTGAAGGAGCTGGCCGCGATGCTGACCGGAGCTCCCACGCCGGTTTTCGTCGTGGGGCTCGACGCGTATCCGGACGCGCCCGAGGTGGAGGAGACCGCGACGACGTTCGCGGGCAACGCGGGACTCAAGGCGCGCGGCATCGCGGACTATCTGCGAACGCAGGGAGAGCCGGGGGATACGGCCGTCCTGGCGGATGACTCGGGGATCTCGGTCGAGGCCTTGGACGGAGCGCCGGGGGTCTACAGCGCCCGCTTTTCCGGGGAAGAGGCGACGGATGCCACCAACAACGCCAAACTCGTCGAGAGTCTCGAGGCGCTCGGGCGGACCTCGAGTCCGGCGCACTACGCCTGCGTGCTCGCCCTGTGCCGGGTCGACGCGGGACCGATTCAGACCGAGACGATGCTGACGTTCGAAGGCCGTTGGGAGGTCGAGGTCCGCATCGCATCGAGGGGCGAGGGCGGATTCGGCTACGACCCGCACGCCTGGGTCGAGGACGGCGCTCGAACCGTGGCCGAGCTTACGCAGGAAGATAAAGCCAGGCGCTCGCATCGCGGCGTCGCGCTGCGAGCCATGCTCGCGGCATGGCCCTGGGGGACCTAGTACCTCATACCCAAGGTCCGTGCCGGGTTTCTGCGCGACCCCCTTCGGGGTGTGGGGTCGCTCCGAACCCCTCGGTCACCGAGGTCTGCGTTCGGTACCTTCTGTCTCTCCCGCTACGCATCCCTTCGGGACGCTTCGCTCTCTTGCTCCGAACCCCTCTCCCGAAA
>CAYGTG010000988.1:0-3543 GCA_964352485.1 uncultured Nannocystaceae bacterium
GCCCACCCGTCCGGCGGCAGCGGCTCCACCGTCAGGAACACGCCCGGCAGCGTCGGCGGTTCCGGTGCTGGGTCAGCAGGTGCTGCTGCTGGGTGTGCTCCGTGGTGACGCGATCCCGTTGTGGGGTGCGCTTGCATCGACCGTGGTCGTGCTGTTGTTGACGGCGGTGTGCCTGCTGGGGACCGCCCGTTTGTTCGGCAGCGAGCGCACGATCTTCGGCGACTGAGCCCAAGGGGATAAGGCGCCCAGAGGCGCTCGTTTCGGGGCCCCTACCGGGCGCTGCCGCCGTACTTTGCCACCCAGATGTCACCGTTGGTGTTGGCTTCGGCCCGAATCTCGCCGATGACGGCGATGTCGTCGTTGTCATCCACCGCGACCCCGTAGGCGGCGTCGTCACCCAGGCCGGCTCCTGCGACGTTTTGGGTCCACACCACGTTGCCGGGCGCGTCCCATTTGCGCATCCAGATGTCGGAGTCGGTGCTGGTCACGGCCTTGAAGCCCGCGACGATGAAGGCGCTCTCGCTGTCGGCCGCCAGCGCGAGGCCAGCATCGTCGAGAATCGCAGGGCTTCCAAAGCGCTTTTGCTGCACCAGCTCGCCGGTTTCGCCGTCGAACTTGGCGAAGAAGACGTCGGTGTCGTTCACGGTGGAGGGGGTGGTACCAGCGATGCCGACCGAACCATCGGGCGCAATCGCGACGCCCATGGCTCGCTGCGTGGTCGGGGGGGTCGTGTCGTAGACCTGCGTCCAGCGTTCGTCGCCGCCGAGCTCGTAGCCTCGAACCCAGATGTCGGCGTTGAAGTCGACATTGGAGATGAACCCCGCGGCGACCGGAAGCCCATCGGGGCTCCACGCAACGCCCTCGGCGCGGTCGTCGAGGCCGTCGGGCCCATCGACGCTGTCGGTCCACAGCTCGGTGCCGTCGGTGCCGGACACGAGCGTGACCCACAGGTCGTTGTCGCCGTTGCCCTCTCGCAGGAACCCTCCGACCAGGACCGACCCGTCCGGCCCCACGGCGATCGCGTTGGCTTGGTCGGCGCCTCTGGACGTGCCCGTGACCACGCGAGACCACAGCTCGGTCCCGTCGGGGGCGAGCTTGGCAAACCACGCGTCGGTCGCGGCACGCCCGGCGAGGTAGAGGTTGCCTTCGTCATCGACGTCGATGCCGAATCCACGATCCTCGCCGCCCGCGGATGGGTCGAGGACCAGCTCGATACCAGGGGTGCCATCGGGTGCGTAGGACTGCACCCAGATGTTGCTGTCTCCCACGGTGTCGACCTCGAATCCGACAGCCCAGACGTTGCCCGCATCATCGAAGGCGACCCCCAGCCCGGTGTCCGCGATGGCAGCGTCACCGGCGTGGGTCTGGGACCACTGCTGCGTGTCGATACTGACGGTGCAGTCGGGCTCGCAGCCATCACCGGGATCGAGGTTGCCGTCGTCGCACTCCTCGGGAGGCTCGAGCATCCCGTCCCCGCACTCGGGAAGGACCACGCCGGTGTCATCCGCAGTGGGGTCGGTCGTCGGATTCGGGTCGGTGCTCGGAGACGGGCCCGTGCTGGAGGTGGCTGGACCGCTCTCGGATCCGGGATCGGTGGCGCTGTCCGTGGCCCCGCCGTCGTCAGTGTCCGCCGAGGTCCCCGCGGCGTCGGAGCTTCCACCGCACGCGGGAAGGAACAAGGCCAAGCAAACAGCTCCCAAGCGTCGCACCAGCATGGGCGCAGGATATCAGTCCTTGTCGATCTATCCTCCGGTCGGTGGACGACGAACTCCCACGAGACGATGGCGGCCGGCTGTGGATCTTCGGATATGGATCGCTGGTGTGGCGTCCCTCCTTCGAGCACGTTGCGGCGCGCCCGGCTGTGGTGCAGGGCTGGACGCGGCGTTTTTGGCAGCGCTCGACCGATCACCGTGGAGTCCCGGGGGCGCCCGGACGGGTCGCGACGCTGCTCGAGGCGGCGGGGGAGTCGTGCTGGGGACGAGCGTACGCGGTCGACGTGGCACACCAGGACCGAGTTCTCGCCGCGCTCGACCACCGGGAGAAGCAGGGCTACGACCGCCGCGTGGTCTCGTTGAACTTTGAAGACGGGCCCGGTCCTCGGGCCTTGATGTATGTCGCCACCCCGGACAACCCTAGCTTCGCCGGGGACACGCCCTTGGCAGAGTTGGCGAGCATCATCTCGGCCCGCCAAGGCCCCAGCGGGACAAACCTCGACTACCTGCTACAGCTCGCGGACGCGCTGCGGGCGATGGGGGTGGACGATCGCCACGTGTTCGCGCTGGAAGCCCGCTGCCGAGGTGCGTGACGGATCGAAGCCGCAGGGGCTATCGTCCGCGGCGCGATGATCATCGAGAAGCGGTCGTGGTTTAGATCTCTCGCCGCGGTTCGGGGGACGTCGCTGGAGCGAACCTGGCTGCGCCTGCTGGTGACGGTGCTGTTCGCCACGGCGGTGACCGTGCTCTACGAGACCGGCCAGGTCGGCGCGACGCTCTCGACGCTGCCGTTCTCGTTGGTCGGCGTCGCGCTGGGCATCTTCCTCGGGTTCCGGAACAACACGTCCTACGACCGCTTCTGGGAGGGCCGAAAGCTGTGGGGGCGGATGGTCAACGTCTCGCGCAGCTTCACCCGGCAGATCCAGATGATGGTCGGTCCGCAGCCGGGGGAGCCGGTCGATGTTGCGCAGCGCGATACGGTCCACCGCGAGCTGGTGCACCGCATCGTCGGCTACGTGCACGTGTTCCGGCATCATCTGCGCGACGAGCCTGACCTGCGCGATGTGGTGGAGCACCTTCCCTCCGAGGAGGTTGAGGCGCTCGCGCAGGAGAGCAACCGACCCGCGGCGGTCTCGGCTCGCACGGGCCAGCGGCTGCGCGAGCTGTGGGATCGCGGCTGGATCCACCCGATGCACCTCCCGGTGTTGGAGGCCAGCCTCACCGAGATGACCGGGATTCAAGGCGGGTGCGAGCGCATCAAGGCCACCCCGATCCCGGCCTCGTATACGATCCTGATCCACCGGATCGTGGCGACCTACGCCTTCGCCCTGCCGCTGGGGATCGTCGACACGATTCACGGCTGGACGCCGGTGGTCGTGCTCTTGATCGCCTACGCGTTTTACGGCCTCGACGCGATCGGGGACGAGATCGAAGACCCGTTCGGGTTCGACGACAACGACCTGCCGCTCGCCACGCTGAGCCGGATGATCGAGGTGAACCTCCGCCAGCAGCTGGGGGAGACCGAGCTTCCGCCGATGCTCGAGCCCGAGGGCGGCGTTCTGCGCTGAGCGCGACGTGGCTTCGCAGGGCCGGTCGTGCTACATCCGCGCCCGGAAGATCGAGGTGGCCGAGGAGATAGAGATGATCGCGGCGTTGGACGGCTTCGGCCGGTACACAACGTCGAGGAAAGTCCGGGCTCCACAGAGCAGGGTGCTGGCGTAGGTCAGTCGGGGCGACTCGAAGGAAAGTGCCACAGAAAGCAAACCGCCCGCGTTCGCGCGGGTAAGGGTGAAAGGGTGCGGTAAGAGCGCACCGGGTCCCTGGTGACAGG
>CAYGTG010000989.1:0-3537 GCA_964352485.1 uncultured Nannocystaceae bacterium
ATCTACACCCACGCGCTGCGTCCGTCGGTGCTCGACGCCAGCCTGGCACCGACGCGGCTTGGGTACGTGGCGCGTAGCTCGGCTCGAGAGGCGGTCTTCGCCAACGGCCAGACACACCTGGTGGACGGGGATCGAACGGTCCCCCTGGCTCCCATGGACACCACTGGGGTCCGTTCGCTTCGGGATGACTACCGGCTCGAAAACGTCAGCGCCGATGAAGTCGACTACGGCGCGGTGCGCTTCAGCATGAACGCGGGTGACTACCTGCAGCCGATCGAGTGATGCACGGCTTCACCACGGTCGCCATCGACCTCGGCAGCCGGCCCGAGGATGCGTTCGAGCGACAGTCTGCGTCGGTGCGGTTGGAGCCGGTCACAGGCGGCCGGGAAGGCGTGCACTTGACCAAGCCCGGCCCTCGCGGCGTTCCGCTCGTGCGCACCACCACCCGCTACGTCCAGCCTCCGCAGCTGTTTGGCCCAACGCACGACGCCATCATCGACGAGGTCCACCGCGCCGCGCCCAGTTGCGGCTCATCGTTCAACCATGCGCTGGTCGAGCTCTACGAGCCGCAGTATCGGAAGATGGGCTACCACAGCGACCAGGCGCTCGACCTCGACGCCGACTCGTCGATCGCAATCGTGTCCTGCTACGACCGGGAGGTAGGCCCGATGACCCCGGGCGTGCGCCAGTTGATGGTCAAGTCGAAGACCACCGAGGATCGATTCACTTTACCCATGCCGCACGGGTCGGTCCTGCTGTTCTCGGTCGCAACCAACGCCCGTTTCGCCCACAAGATCGTCCTGCCCACCGCCACGCCCGACGCTCCGCGCTGGCTCGGGTTCACCCTGCGCTGCGCGAGCACGTTCGTCCACTTTCGCGAGGGCACGCCGCACTTCGAAGACGGCCCGCCACTCACGCTCGCCGATGCAGAGCAGCGGAAGACGTTCTTTCGGCTTCGAGGAGCCGAGAACCGAACCACCGAGTTTCGCTATCCGCGGTTGCGCTACACGCTCAGCGACAGTGATCTTCTCCCCCCGGAGTAAGGCCCTCCCATCGCGGGGGCGTCCACTTCAACCCGAAGTCTTCTTGCACTCCTCAAGCTCGCTGTCGCTGACCTTGTAGGGCCCCTTTGATCGCGACATCATTCCGTTTGCGCCCATGAGGACGGGTCTGTCCCAACCCAGCGGGCTCATGCCGCGTCGTGAACGAGCAGGGCGACGAACGCGTTGTCGGCGTCCTGCATCGGCAGCTCCATGACGGTGCCCAGCCGCCGCCGCTGCGCCGTGGTCGTCTCGCTCGTCTTCGGGTTCACGCCCGCCTTCTCGTACGCTTCCCACACAACCCCGATGCCTCGCCGCTGCCACGCCGGCAATGCGTTGAAATTGATCCCGTGCGAAAAGAGCAGCTCGTTCTTGTCGGCGACGCTGAGCCACTCGAGCCTGGAGGTCGCCGCCGTCGCGCTGACTCCCACCTTCCGCTGCGCCTTCCGGGACGGAGCAGCATCGTGTGCAGTCTTGCGGATCATGGTCACTGTCGACCCGAATCCCCGGCGGTCCAAGCCATTGAGACACCACCGCAAGCGCCAGTGACGCGGCAACGCCTACATCAGCGAACAGAGACCGGGTTCCCGGACCCGTTCTCAGCGCGTGAAGACTCTGAGCGTCACCGCAATCCGTTGGGACAGCCGCGGACGCAAAACCTTCGACAGCCGACACGCGGCAACGGAGCGAGACCATGGAAACAAACACATTCTTGAGAACGACATGGTTGCTGGTTGGGACGCTGAGCATGCCTACGCTGGCGGCCCCGGCCTATGCGATGAAGCCGAAGCCCGGCGCAAACGAGGACACGACAGCGCAGGGAAACGCGAAGCCGGAGAAGAAAAAGCCCAAGAGAGTGGAGGTGGCGCAGCTGAGCAGTAAGAACGTGGCATCGGTCAAGAAGGCCCTCCAGTCCGAACCGCTCGACATTCGTGCGCTCAACGACGCTATCCCGAACTTCAAGGTCCCCGCGATCACCAAGCAGACCCTCATCGGCGAGGTTTCACGCTCCAACGTATTGGTTTGCGTCCAGGAGACCGAAGCGGAGCGGTGCCCGAGCGTCGTGCAGATGAGGGTGCCCGGGCTGGACTTCCCGGTCGAAGTCGGCGTGAGCTGCAATCCCAGCACGCCAGACTCGAACGGGCAGTGTGAGTGCGAACTCAGCTGAGTTCGCTCGAGGGCACGCAACCCCGACCCACGACAACCCGGGTCCGGCGACCGGGCTCGACTCCTGGGCTGCAGCCCCTCGACGGCGCCGATCATCGGTGGCCCTGCAGGGCACGCCCCAGAAATCCGTCTCAGGGGCGTCGCTGTCCGTGCCGGCGTCGATCAGCGGGCGAAAAGGCCATGCACGACGGCGAAGCCGGAGACTCTTTCGGCGCCTGCAACTTTCCCGGCCGCGGGGCGTCCTACACAGAATGCTGCCTAGCAGCCTGTTGAGAAACCCGACACGACGTCTCACTCGTCTTTTTCGCTCCTGGCGGCGGACCGCAGGGCTTTTTCTCGGGCTCACCGCCTGCAGCGCCCCCGCGTCAACGTCAGCGCCATCGAAGCCGCCGAGTCCGGCCGCGGCCACCCGGGCCCCGCGTGAGGTGGCCGACGCCCAGCCGACGGAGCCCGCGGCGCCTCCCGTGCCGAAACCGACCGTCGCCGTCGTCGGAGACACACCGCAGGTGCGAGCCGCCCTCGCCGTCCGACTCACTCCATGGTCTCGCGCCCCGACCCGGATCGCGTTGCAGCGGCGAGGGCCGGCACGACTCGTCCCCGACGGTCCCGACCAGACGCAGGGCGACAACGTCGCGTTTGCCAGTCCGCTGCCGTTCGGCGTGATCACCGACGGCCCCCTGCCCCGGATCGTCGCGGACGAGGGTGCGATTCGGCTGTTCGTCTACGTACGGCGTGAAGACGCGAGGCCAGTGGTGGTGGAGGACGCAGCACTGCGTGACAAGCCCAACCGTCCGTTCGCCGATCCGCCGCGACGCGGGCGGGTGGTCCTGCACCCTGGCGCCTGGATCGACGTGGTGAAAATGCACGAAAACTCGGTACGCGTATCCTACCGCGTGTCCCAAGACGGGGCCGCGTACTCGGGCTGGATCGACCGCGACAGCATCGGGACGACGGCGACCATGACCGAAGACGCACCGGGGACCGCCGACGCCAACAAGTGGTTCGTGACCCGGCGGGCCACGTGGATCCGTTTCGGCCCGGGGGGCAAGCGGCTGTATCGCCTCGAGCCGAACTCAGACGTACGAAGGATCGGCCGCCCAAGAGATGGGCATCACTTGGTGGAATACGCCGACCCGTGCAGCCGCGAGGTTTCGTTCGTTGGCTTCGTTCGCGCGGCGGATCTGCACCAGTCGAACTATGGCGCGATCGGGGGCTGTGGGTACGGCAGCAGAACGCCGAAACGCAGTTGGGGAGATCTCGAAGCGCTGCCGCGAATCGAACTCGGGTGGTGCGAGTCGGACGATCATCGGCCCCCAGATCGTCGCCACCC
>CAYGTG010000990.1:0-3536 GCA_964352485.1 uncultured Nannocystaceae bacterium
ACTCGAGCGGGTCAACGCGGAGTCGGGCGCGGTGAGCTGGGCCGTGGATGGGCTGTTCTTCGAAGATGCGTCGCCGGTCCGAGGCGCGGCGCAGTTCGCCCTGGTGGGCGCCGAGCCGCTCGAAGGCGGGGGCGTGGTTGTGAGCGGTCAGCTGGAGCGCTCGGGCATGGACGCCGAGTGGGTCGAGACCTGGGTGGGCCGACTCGATGAGAACGACGCGCTCGACTGCATGTTCGTGCGCGAGAGCCCGCAGCTGTCGTTGATCCCCGGCTCGCTGTTTGGCCGGACGATGTCCGCGGTCGGCTCCGGACGCGCAGTCGTCGCGGCTCAGGAGGTCTCCGACGGCGCACAGTCGCTTTGGATCGGGGCATTTCGACCCGACTGAAGAAAGGTCGGCCACGCAAAGACCCAACACGCAGGGGTCGCGTTGAAAGCTCCATGCGACTGCCCGCCTCAGTTCTCGGCTCTCTGCGACTCGGTCTGGGTGCCACCGCGCTGCTGGCGGGTGGATGCGACGCGCAGGAGGCCCGGACGCTGGAGCCGGCCACAACGAGCGTGCCCGCGCCGGCCCTGGAAGCGTTAGATGCGCCACAGGTCGTTGCGGACGTCGTTGCGGTGCGGGAGCGCAGCGCCGTGCAGGCGCCTCGGCGGAGCCGGCGTGCCGCACAAGAGATCCTTGCTGTGACGACGCCGGCCGCCGCCGAGCTGTCCGAAGACCCCACCGCGTTCGTGCCGTTCGCCGAGCAGCCCGGCGATGCGCAGCCCATTCGGCCGCGCATCCGGACTCGCGCGCGACCCCGCCCGCGAACGCAGCCGAGGCCGGTCGAGGTCGGGAGTCGCTGGCACACGCGACCAAGCACCACCGAGGGCCGCAAGTGGGAGGGCGACAACTGCCCCGCCTGCGGTCGCGGATAACATGGCGTTCGCATGCAGGTTGGCCTCTCGTTGATGCTGGACGACGCGTTTCGAACGGCGGCCCTTCCGTTGTTCGAGGCGGGCGTCGTCGATGCGCTCGAGTACAGCTTCGAGCTCGGCTGGGCCCGCCCGCGTCCGGCGTGGGCGGAGGCGCTGCTGCGGCACTACGGGAGCGAGGGGCGGTTGTGGGGACACGGGGTGAGCTACTCCCCGATGAGCGCGGAGTCGTCCGAACATCAGGAAGACTGGCTCGCGCGCGTGGCCCAGGAGTGCGCGGCGCTGGAACTGCAGGGGGTGAGTGAGCACTACGGGTTCATGGGATCGGGCGGCTACGATTTGGGTGCGCCGATTCCACCGCCGCCGCTGCCCACGGTCGCCGAGCTGGGCACGAAGGCCCTGGGCGCGTTGGGCCTCGCCAGCGGCGTCGCGGTGGGCATCGAGAACTTGGCCCTCGCCCTGAGCCCTCAGGACGTCTACGCGCAGCCACGGTTGATCGCGCAGATTCTCGATGCGCTCGATGGGTATCTGGTCCTGGACCTGCACAATCTTTGGTGCCAAGCGATTAACTTCGAGCTCGACCCGCTGATGCTGCTCGAACGCTATCCGCTGGGTCGGGCCCGGGTGGTGCACGTGTCGGGCGGATCGTGGTCAACCCACGCGGGGACGCGGTTTCGCCGAGACACCCACGACGCTCGAGTACCCGAGCCTGTGTTCGCGCTGCTCCCCGAAACCCTCGATCGATGTCCGGCGCTGGAGGTGGTGATCCTCGAGCAGCTCGGACCGAGCTTGGCCGACCCGCAGGGTGCACAGGGCTATCGCGAAGACTTTGATCGGGCCCGGGTGCTGTGCCTATGAGCGTGCTCGCGCACTACCAGCGACGCCTCTCGAAGCTGCTGCTGCAGGGGCACAGTCCCGAGTTCATTCGTCAGGCGCTGAGGGAAGACCCCGCGCTGGAGTCACTGCGCGGCTACGTGGAGAGCCTGCAGGACGCGCCGTTGCAAGTCGCGGTGGCGCTGGCGGCCAAGTGGGGCCGCTCGCTATAGCAAGTCGTTCGGAGCATCGGGAAGCATCCCGGCCCGAATCGCCGACAGGGGTGCCGCTCCATACGAGAGCAGCTCGTCGTGAAAGGCCTTGGCGTCGAACGGCGTGCCTTCGGCTTCGGCCTTGGCCGTGAGGTCGGCCCGCATCTTCTTGATCACGAGCTTGCCGGTCGTATAGGCCAGGTACATCGGGTCGAAGGTTCCGCGACGCGACTCTTGCTCGGCGTTGCCCTCGCTCTGATACGCCTGCTCGACGAACATCTGGCGGCAGGTCTCGACGCTCATGCCCTGGGTGTGCAGGCCGATCGCGCACAGCGAGCGAACGTTGCGGAGCAAGGCATTCTGCAGCTGGCCGACGTGCACGGCCGGATCGTCGGTGAAGCCGGCGTCCCACATCATCTCTTCGGTGTAGTGCGCCCATCCCTCGCCGGTTGCGTAGTTCCACAGCGCCTTGAGGACCTTCGAGTCGCTCTTCTTGAGGTGTAGCGAGTGCAAGAAGTGGCCGGGCCACACCTCGTGAATGGTGATGAAGAGCAGGTCGGTGCGGCCGGGCACGTAGTCGCGCTGCTTGGCCTTGGACCACGAAGGATCCGGAGGGCTGATGTAATAGAAGCTCGGCAGCGCCTTGGTCTCGAAGACGCCGGCGCTGCTGAGGAAGGCGGCGTTCCAGCGCATGAACGGCGGGGTCTCGACGACCTGGGCCACGTCCTCGCTGGGGATGGTGACGATGTCCTTTTCCAGCAGGAACGCCTTCATCTCCACGGACTGCGCGGTGGCGACTTCGAGGACCCGGTTCAGCTTGGGCTTGTCGCGCTGGACCTTGGCGATGACGGCGGCGGTCGACTTCTTGGGGGAGATCGTGGCGGCCGCTTCCTTCATCGCGGCCAGGTTGCGCTCGAGGTCGGCCCGAATGACGGCCTCGAGTTGGCCCAGCTCCACGTCGATGCCCTGGGTGCTCTGCAGCATGCGCTGGAACACTTCGGGGCCGAGCGCGAACTCGTCGGTGGCGTGTCCGCTGGCTTCTTCGAGGTAGCCGGCGTAGCCATCGAGGGCGGTCGCCATGCCTTCGAGCGCGTTGGCGAGACGGTCTTTGAGCGGTCCCTCGGGCAGGGATGCCATCGCGGCGGGCACGTCGGTGCGGGCGAACGAGGCTGTGCCGCGCGCCTGGATGAGCGCGGTCTGGATGAACGTCCGCGGGAGGTTCGACTCGAGGTTGGTCTTGGCGGCGCTCAGGTGCGCGGGAACGGCCTCGGCAAACGAGATGATGGCCTCGGCGCGCTGCTCGATCGGCGCGTAGTCGCGGCTCACGTACGGAGTGAGATCGAGGATGCCGACGTAGAACAT
Organism: uncultured Nannocystaceae bacterium; assembly: GCA_964352485.1. GTDB lineage: Bacteria > Myxococcota_A > Polyangia > Nannocystales > Nannocystaceae > CAJXVA01. The sequence continues at coordinate 3,300 of CAYGTG010000990.1, forward strand.
CGGGTTTCGCTGCGGCTCCTGGAGCACCTCGATGCGAAAGCGGACCTCTTCGAGCGTGGTGAGCAGGGCTGCCCGCTCGGCGCGCTGGTGGGGGTCGAGCGCGCCGGGCTCGGCGAATTTTTGACGTTGGCCCAGCGCGAGGTCGGCGCTGCCCTGGGCGATGGGGGCAATGAGCCGGGCGAGTTGGCCGGGGTCGTCGGCGAGGTCGGCGTCCAAAAACGCGACCATGTCCGGCGG
>CAYGTG010000991.1:0-3528 GCA_964352485.1 uncultured Nannocystaceae bacterium
GGCTTGGTGCACAGGGACTTCAAACCCGACAACGCGATCGTCGGCGAGGGCGGGCGGGTCCGGGTGCTGGATTTTGGACTGGCCAGACGCAGCGACCAGGCGAGACGTGGCGCCTCCGAGCTCGCCTCGACCGCGCCCGACCGGCAGCTGCCGGAGGACTCCTCGGGGTTCGATACGCCGCTGACGCAGACGGGGACCCTGCTGGGCACCCCGTACTACATGGCACCCGAGCAACTCGCCGGAAGCGAGACCGACCATCGCTCCGACCAGTTCTCGTTCTGCGTCTCCCTATGGGAGGCGCTCTGCAAGCAGCGCCCCTTCGCAGGCACCAAGCTGCACGACCTCATGGAGGCGGTCGCCGGCGGAGAGCTTCAGGATCCACCCGCTGAAGCGAAACTCTCGACGCGTCTTCGTGCGATCCTCGAGCGGGGTCTCGCGGTCGATCCCGACGCGCGTTGGCCTTCGATGGCGTCGCTGCTGAAGGCACTCGACGACCTCTCGCATCCCTCCCGACGAATCCCTTGGCTTGCCACTGTGGGGGTCCTCCTCGGGGTGACCGCGGTCGCATTCGCAACGATTTCGGACGAGGACGAGCCGTGCACGGGGGCGCGCAGACAGCTCGCCGATGTCTGGGACGACACACGTCGACAAGCCGCACAAACGGCCATGGACGCGACGGGGATCGGGTATGCCGAAGAGACCTGGAACCGGACATCTTCGGTACTCGAGGCCTACGCGAGCCAGTGGACGGACATGCACCGCGATGCGTGCCTGGCCACCGCGGTCCGCCAGGAGCAGTCGACCGAGGTTCTCGATCTTCGCATGGGATGCCTGCATCGAGCGAAAGTGGAGATGGGCTCGGTCGTTCGGCTCTTCGTGGATGCGGACGACAAGGTGGTCGCCCGTGCGCGCGAGCTTGTCGAGTCGCTTCCCGAGCTCGACCGGTGTGCCGACGTGCAGCGGCTGCGCTCCGAGGTCGATCCTCCATCGAAGGAAGACCAGCCAAGAGTTGACGCGCTCCGTGTCTCGCTCGCCGACGCCCATGCGGCTCGCCTCGCAGGCCGATTCGACGACGCGCAGTCCGCGTTGGAGTCTGCCCGGGACACCCTGCGGCAGGTCGAATACGAGCCTGCCGAAATCGAGTTCGGCCACATCGAGGCCGCCTTGCTCAAGAATCAAGGTCGACTCGACGAGGCGGAGCAGGCGTACCGAAGCGTGCTCGAGCTGGCGACCCGGCGAATGCAACCGGAGGCCATGCGGGATGCGGCGCTCGAGCTGCTGAGCTTGGTGGGGTCCGAGCAGAAGCGCGGGAAAGAGGCGCTGCAGTCGTTTCGTATGCTGGCCGAACAGCTCTCGGCCGGGGATCTTCGGTCGGAGGCCCGATTCGCTGCAGGCCTTGGGTTCGTCCTGTTCGCCGAGCGTAGATATGCCGAGGCAGACGAGCAGATCCGGCGCGCGCTCGAGCTGATGACGCAGCATCGCGGTCCTGACCACCTCGAGGTCGCCCACCTCCACGAGGCGCTGGCACAGATGCTGATGTATCAGGGCCGGCTCGACGAGTCCGAGGCGCAAGAGCGCAAGGCACTGGAGTCCTTCAAGACCCTCCTGGGCCCCGGGCACCCACGATTGGCCTCGTCTCGCGTGACGCTGGGCAACGTGCTGTTCTATCAAGGCAAGCTCGACGCGGCGGAAGAAGCCTACCGACTCGCGTTGTCCGCCCAGCGCAAGGCGTTGGGACCCACGCATACCGCCCTTGCCGGTTCGCACACAGGCCTGGGGATGGTGCTCGACAGCAAGGGCGACCTCGAAGGCGCCGAGTCGCACTTCCGCACCTCGCTCGAGATCAACGAAGCGTCGCTGGGCCCCGACCACCCTGAGACCGCGCGGACGCGGGCAAACCTCGCGGAGCTTCTGTCGATCCGGGGCAACTACAACGAGGCCGAAGACCACGCCCGGCGCGCGTTGCGATCGTACGAAGCGGAGCTCGGGCCCGAGCATCCGGACGTCGCGGCGCAGCGAATGGGACTGGGGCGAGTCCTGCTCAAGCAAGAACTCTACGAAGAAGCCGCGGCCGAGCAGCGCAAGGCGCTCGCGATCTTCGACGCGAAACTCGAGCCTGGCCACCCGGACGCGACGCTGTGCCGAAGCGAGCTTGCGCTCGCACTGCTGGGGCTTGGCCAAAATGAGGAAGCGCTGTCGCTGGCCCTGAAGGCCTGGGAACTTCGCCAAGGTGAGCACGTCGCCGAATTCGATCGGGCCGAGGCAGAGTATGTGCTGGCCCGGGCCCTGTGGGCCAGCGGCGGCGACCCGGCAAGCGATGCGCGAGCCCGCAAGCTGGCCGCCTCCGCGCTGTCGGTCTACGAAACGGCCGGTGAGCAACGCGCCAAGACGACCGACTGGTTGCGGGAACAGCTGGGCCGATAGCACTCACCCCGTCGCGATACCCCGCCGCACGTGCGCGAGCGGAGCATCGCCATCAAAGTCCACCGAGTCGTCCTCGGCACGAACGATCCCAAGCTCCGTCCACAAGCGATCGAGGTCGACGTCGCCCGGTGCCTTGGCCATGCGCTCGTACAGCCGAGACACGACCTGGGTGCCCGTGCCTTCGTCCGCCGCCTTGCACACGCGCTCGGGCTTCCACATTTGGCGCGCGTTGCCGCCGATCGACGCCACGTACCGGAGCACGTCGTCCAGCGATCGATCGTTGTCGGTCTGCGCCCGAAGCTCGACATCGGCCACCATCCAAAACAGCGCGCCTCCCCAGTAGGTCCGCCCCCAGGTGTGGGTCTTCGCGAGCCCGCGATCGCCGGCGCGCGGCCGACCGTGGTGCATGGATCCGCTCAGCCGCGACCACATGTCTTCCTCGCTGATGTTGTCCGCTCGGATGCGAACGATCTTCTCGGCGTAGGTGGACAGGCCCTCTTGCATCCAGCGATGACTGTCGCTGAGGTCGGGGAACGTCGCGTGCAGCATCTCGTGCACCATCACCCAGTCGCGCTCGAGGGTCCGCTCTTGCGTGCCCCGTCCAACGTTCACGCGGATCCATCGCCCCTGCCGGTGGCTTCCGAAGCCAACCCCGCCCCGACCGCGTGCAACGATCGTGATCTCGAGGCTCGGCACCGGGAACGTGCCTTCGTAGTAGTCGGCGATCATCTGGGCCGAGCGATGGACCCAAGCTTCGTAGGACGCACGAGGCAAGTTGGGAGGTTCACCGTCGAACACCACCGAGAGCTTGGAGCCGCCGACGACCATCGCCCCCGGGTCTTGCGGGGTGCTCGGGACGCGGGAGGTCGGTACGGCGGCCCCAGGCGCGGCGGCCCCAGGGGTGGTGCAGCCGGCAAGCGCGCTTGCGACGGTCCCCAATACAAAGCCCCGGCGCTCCATCGCAGGGAGTATCGCCCACCAGCGGGTTGGGGTTACGCGCGCGGGCACCACGGCGGCTGAGCACAAAAGACACATCGTGCCACTTTCAGGTCACGGTGACCCAGCCGCTGGATGCGCAGCGCCGCCGCCTCGGCGGGTGCATCG
>CAYGTG010000992.1:0-3526 GCA_964352485.1 uncultured Nannocystaceae bacterium
AACTTGGCGAGCCATCCGCGTTCCGTGCCGGCGCCATTGGTCACCACCCCCACGACGACGACGTCGCCGTTGTCGTCGACCACCAAGTGCTCCGCCGTGTCTCTGTGCCCGGCGGTGTCACTCGACCAGGTCCAGTCTAGAGTCCCCGCGACGAGGCCATAGCGTTGAACGAGAAGGTCACTGCCGCCGGCCTCGGGCGTTGTGAGCCCACACAGGTACAACGCGTCCGCGGAGGGATCGATGGCCAGCGCAAAGCCCCGATCATCTCGGTCTTCGCCGTTGTAGGTCTGGGTCCACGCCGGCTCGTAGGGCTCCACGCAAAGCGGATGGCAGCCATCGCCGGGCGCGGTGTTTCCGTCGTCGCAGCTCTCGCCGTCCTCGAGCACCCCGTTGCCACATTCGGCGGCGGGCTCACTCCCGGTCGACGACGAATCTCCGGGGGCCGTCGTCGAGCTCCCCGCATCGTCCGTCGCGGCAATGGGCTCGACGCATGCGTCTGCGACCGACGAGGGCGCATACGGACCGTAGGCCCGACCGCTCTCGCAGCGCGGCGCGGGGTACGAGCACCATCCGTCGGCCTCGCACCGCCCGTTCGACTCCAGCGCGCACTGCTGGTCCTGCGCGCAAACATACGCGTCGTCGAACGCGCAGCCCCCGATCGCCGCCGCGGCGAGTATCCCGAACAACCGCACTGGCTGCGAGGATACCAAGTCCGCGCGCTCCTCAGACCAGGCCCGGGAGCGGTCCCTGATACACGGACATCTCGTTGCCGAAATGAGCGTCATCCCCGCCCATCGCATGAAGAATCGACGTGAAGAGGTTGTGCGTGGAGTGCTCGGACTCGTACTCCAGGCCGCCGTCGACACCGTAGCTGTTGTAGTCGATGAAGCGACCGGTCTCGAAGTAGCCCCCGGCCGACCCGGCGAGCAGCATCGGCAGGTTGTAGGAATAGTGGCCTGAAGCGTTTCGGAACTCGCTGGTGAACATGAGCAGCGAGTTGTCCAACACGGTCATCCCGTTGGGCTCGACGAAGGTCTCGTCGTCGAGGCCATCGAGCAGCTGCCGGACCAGACCCATCCGCCAGCGCCGGTTGTCGAGCGCCTCGTTGAACCAGTCGTCATACATCGACGCTTTGGGACCCGTGGGGCCGATGTCCCGGGCGTCGTGCCCGAGCGAGTGACCGCGGACGGCTCCGGTCACATTGCCCGACGTCGTCCACGGCGTGATCAAGTCGCCAATCTCGAGGTTGGCGACGTTCGACAATCCACACCGCAGCGCGGCGACCAGCAGCGAGACATGCAGCGGGCCGATCTGTTCGGCACTGTCTGCACTCCCCGGATCCTCTGGGCGACTGCATACAACCGGGTTCATCAGCTCATTCTCCAGAGCCCGGAGGTGGTCGAGATGTGCGTCGATCTTGTGCCGGTCTGCCGCGCTCACCCGGTTCTTGGTCTCGGCATAGCTGTCCAGAAGACCGTCGAGGGCGCTGGTCCGCATCGAAAGCAGCCGCTGGGCACCGGGGCTGGGTTCCCCGTCCTCCGCGACGCCCGCAAACAGGGTCGTCCAGGCCTCGGACGGACTCCGGATGCCACTCATCGATTCGTTCGCGCCACGATAGTAGGGCGTCCCGTAGTTGTGCCCCTGCACCAGGAGGTGGATGCGCTCAAACGGGGTGGGCTGTGACGCCGCCAACCGCTGCGCGATGACTTGGTCGATGCTCGGGCTCTTCGCTCCGTTGTCATCCTGATCGCCCGCCGTGAGTGCGGTTCGGTTGGCGATGTAGTGCGCTCCGGAGCTGTACTGGTCCTGCTCGATCGCCGACTTGTTGTCGACGCCTTCGAGCAGCAGCAGCTTGCCCACGTGGGGCTGGAGCGCCTCATGAATCGGGCCCAGGGTCAGGGTCGCATCCGCCGGGTCGACCGGTCGCCACAGGTCCTCGCCGTGGTGGTTGCCGGTTCCGTCGTGTCGCCAGTTCTTGCCCTGGTTGCTGATCGTACCCCCGTGCGAGAACACCGTAATGAAGCGCTTCGTCACATCTGCGCCGTGCGCCCAGGCGTTGCCGTGCGTGTACTCCAGCAGCGGAAGGCCAAGCGCCATGCCGCCCAATCCGCGCAGAAAAGAACGACGCCCCGAGTGTTTGAACCGTTCGAACATGACTACTCCTCCCCTCCAACGCGCGCGTATCGGAACGCTGGGCTCCGGACGATTCCCGCCAGCAGCGCACGAACGTCTCCCGTCTCGACGAAGGCCGTGACGACCTCCTCCTGCGTGCATGCGTCGAACGTCTCGGCATTGAGCGCCGTCTGGGCCCACCGCGTGGCGAAACAGGCCCGAGCATCGCCGCTGTCGACCAGCGTTTCGGAGAGCGTGACCGCGCTGGGCATGGGGCCGGCGACGTCGCCGAGGGTCAGCTCGCCTTCAGCATCGATCGGCAGACCGCTCTCGACCTCGGTCACGCGCCACCGTCCAAGCGCGTCGTAGTGCTCGAACAGATACCCCGTCGGGTTGATCAAGGTGTGGCACGTGGCACAGGTGGGATTGTCCATCGTTCGCACCTCGACCAGCTCGCGCACCGTCAGCGGCCCTTTTTGGGGATCCATGCCCGGCTCGATCGGCGTGTCGTTGGCGGTCGGTGGCGGGTCGCCGAGATCGGCACACAGCACCTCCTCCAGCACGTAGACGCCGCGCGAGATCGGCGACTGCACTCGCTGTCCCGAATGCGCGGTGAGGAACGCTCCCCGGGTGAGAATCCCGGCCCGTTCGTCCGAGGGCAGGGTGACCCAGGCCCAAGACTCATCGTCTGCGGGTCCCTGCACGCCGTAGAGTTCGGCGAGCGACGCGTTGACGTAGGCCTCACGAGACATCAGCAGCTCTTCGAAGCCCGACGCCCCGCTCATCAGCGCCCGATCGACGAGCGCATGCACCTCCACCCGCATCGCCTCGAGCAGCCCCGGGCTGAACTCGGGGTAGAGGTCCGGGTCCTTGGTGGTGTCTTCGAGGACCAGACGAAGTCCAGCGCCGTCGATGTGAAGCCACTGGGTCACCAGCGAGCGCACCCGCTCCTGCGCCCGGGGCGACTCGAGCATGCGCTCGACCTGTTGCTCGAGGCCTTCGGGCGTCGAGAGCTCCCCGGCCTCGGCTGCAGCAAAGAGCGCATCGTCGGGCATGGTGTTCCACAGGAAGTAGCTCAGCCGACTGGCCAGCGTGTATCCGTCGAGTTCGAGGACCTCGCCTTGCGCGTCGTCCACCGCCTCGCCCGCTTCGAGCATGTAGACGAACGATGGCGACTGAAGCATCGTCGAGAGCACGACGTCGAGGCTGTCCGCAAAGGAGAGCTGCTCGCCGTACGCAGCGCTCTCGTAGACTGAAAGCAACGCATCGACTTCGCTGTCTCGGATCGGGCGACGAAAGGTCCGAGTGCCAAAGCGGCGGATGAAGCTCTCCGCGCAGGCGTCATCGGGCTCGCCGGCGGTGTCGCAGCCGAACACCTCGCCCGTCCACGCGTCGCGGACGGCGAGCACGGCAT
>CAYGTG010000993.1:0-298 GCA_964352485.1 uncultured Nannocystaceae bacterium
CCACAAGCCCGATCGTGACCAGCAGCAAGGCCGTGCCGAGCAAGAGCGCGGCCACGCGGAGTAACGCGGGGCCGATCGAGGCGCTCTCGCTCTGCTCGCGAGCATCGTGGTTGACCGACATAGAGGATCCCCCCGTTGGGGCGGCGGACTATACTCATTTTCCCGAGTTCGTCACGCTCCATCCCCCGCGGTGGAGGCCTCCCCCACTCCGGTCATCGGGGCGGAGCGAGAATCGCCCAGGGCAGGCCGCTGCCGTCGAACCTCATCTCCAGCCCAGGCTCGGCCGAGTAGCCAAGAC
>CAYGTG010000993.1:308-3519 GCA_964352485.1 uncultured Nannocystaceae bacterium
GCCAAGACCCGATTGGAACGCGCCCTCGAGCAAGAGCCCCAAATGGGGATCGGGAGCGGTCGGACGCGGCCCTTCCTGCTTGGCCTCGTCGAGCGCGGTCTTCAGCGCCGCCTGAGCACGTTGGCGAGCCTTCCTCCCTTTCGACCACGCGTGGATCCAAGCCAGCGCCGTCATGCGAACGGCGGAGTTGGTGGTTTCGTCTGCGAGGGCTCGCATCGCGGCCAGTGCCGCCGCATCGCCGCCCGGGGTCTCGAACACGATCAGGTTCAGTGTCCCCACGTCCCCATGATCTTCGGAGAGCTGCGAGCTCAACGCCCAGGCCTCCAGCGGGCCCGAGGGACTGTTGATCTTGAACCCCGCAAACCCAGCATTGTTCACGGCGCGGGCATCCTGCGACGTCATGTCGTCGTCGACCAGCGAAAGATACGCATTCCCCACATCTTCCCAAGCCACGGGGGCACCCAGCTGTCCTGCGACCAGCATCGCATCGGCGTGCAGTTCTGCCGCTTCGGCCGACGACCCGGCGTCGACCTCCCGCAGCGCATCCCGAGCCTGGGTCGCGAGGCTCGGGTCGCTCCAGGTCACAGCGAGATCGACGAGCGCGCGCGCACGACGGAGGACCAAGGCGTCATGCTCGGGGCCCGCGGGCGCTGGTACGCCAACCATCTTCGCGGCGCGGGACTTGTCGGGCTCGAATGCCGCGATCGACATCAGCAGTCGGTATGCGTGGGGGTTGGTTGGGATCTCCGATTGGAGCGCGACCACGGGTTTGCTCAGCGACGCCAAGTAGCGAAGATTGACCTCGTCGGTCTTCTCGAACTCGGAGAGCAGCGCCTCGACGATATCGAGGACGAACGCAAGAACTCGGCCGTCCGAATTGCCCAGCGCAACGTAGCCCTCGATGTCGGGACGCAGGCCGCCGAGCACCGGCTTCAGCATGCCCGCCGCCTCCTCTCCACTGACTGCCCCGACCTTGGGGAGCACGCTGGAGATGACCGTCATCATTCGGGAACCGATCGCAAGCTCGAAGTACTCCTCGTCCCTGTTCGTCGGCTCGTCTTGTGACTCGATGATGCGGTGGGCGGCAGAGAAGTCGAACTCCTTGTGCACGGCGTGAAGCGCCAGCCCCACAACCGGACGCGCATCTTGGGGGAACTCGCGGTGGAGGGCTTCGAACTCAGCCTTCGCGGTGGCGTACCGCTCGAGTTCGAGAAGCGCCCGAGCGCGCTCCAGCCGACCATCCAGCGTCGTCGAATCTGCGAGCTCGACGATGCGACGGGCACGAGTGAGGTCTTCGGCGATTTCGTCACTCCCCTCGGCTCCGGCGGCTGCACGCAGGGCTGCCTCCGCACACGGAACGTCGAGACCCTCGAGGCACACCCGAGCCAGGCCGAGCTGCTCAGTCGCCGAGGCCAACGTGCCGCGGCGCTTCAGCGCCAGCTTGGCCACAGGGACCGTCCACGCGTGGCCGGCACCCAGCTCCGCCTCGGCAACCGCGAGCAGCGCAGTGGGCACGGAATCGTGGTCGGGGGCCACGCGCAAGAGCTGAGCTACGGTCCGGCGATGCAGCGGCCCGGCTGCTCTCATCGCGTCCTGCGCCCCCTGAACGACCAGCTCGAACTCTGCCGAGTCCGGGCCTCCATCCTCTGCGGCGTTGGCCATGAACGCAGCCATGAATTCTACAATGACGTTCCGGTCATTCGCGAGCGTGGGCACGTCCATGGCTTCGTACGCGCGCTCGAGCTGCGCGAGTCCAGCGACCTCGGCGACCCCTCGCTGCGCCGCCTGTTCCGCCAGGACGACCGCACGCGCCGAAGACCGGGCCAACGCGATCAAGTCCTCGCCGTCCTGTGCATCGTCGACCGTTCGAGAGATCAACTCCTGCTCGGCGACCGATTGCTCCAACAGTGCAGCGCCCGAGGCCGAGGGATTTTGCTCGAGTCCGAGGAGCGCGAAGAGCTTCGGCGGAAGCCGGTCGGACAGCGGAGCCTGTGGTCCTGGATCGATGAGGTCCGCGATCTCATCCAGCGTCAGCTCGTCGGCGGCGGCCCCAGCAGAGACGGGCTCAGGATCCCACGACGCCTTGGGGTGACACGCGAGCAGACCCGCGGTGACTGCCAAGAACGCCACGCGCCGAAGTCGGACGATGCCCTGCACTGACGCAGTGTACCCAAGAACTCACCTCGGGCTGTGACGGAGGTCGCCTCTCGGCTCGCTACTTCTGCTGGCTGGCCGACTCCGGTGCGGCCTCGCCCCGAAGCTGATGCTCGAGCACGTGCGACAGCGGATACACCGAGACGCCGGCCTCCAGCAGCTCGGGAAGCTTCGCGGCCAGCACCTCGTACATCTCGGCCGAAGGGTGTCCGATCGCCACGGTCGGGCCGATCTTCGACAACCGCGCGGCCTCGTCGAGCTGAGCGGCGATCGCTTCCGCGGAGACATCGTGGTCGAGAAACACCTGACGTGAAAGCGCGGGCACGTCCGCAGCCGCAGCGGCGGCGATGCCCTGGGTGTCGTGGTGGGTGCGCGAGTCCAGGAAGAACAGCTGGCGCTCTCGCAGCACGGCCATCACCGCATCCATCGCATCGCGATCGGCGGTCAGCCGCGAGCCCATGTGGTTGTTGATGCCCACGGCCGCGGGCACCGTCTGCAAAGCCGCCTCGGTCTTTCGACGAATCGCCTCGGCGTTGTCGGTGCTCAGCACGAACGTCTCGCTGGCCTCGTCGCCTTCACGCATCGCCTTTGCGTCGGCGGGCTCCATCGGCAGATGCAGTATCACCTCACGGTAGCGCCGGCGATCGGCGCCCAGCCGAAGCTGGGTCCCGGCGGCGTACACCGCCCCGGGCAACACCGAGAACGTCAGCTGGTAGCGAAGGGAGACCAGCTTCTCGAACAGGTGGAGCTCACGCCCGACGTCGTCGATCACGACGGCGAGATGCCCGTCGGCCTCGGCCCAGGGCAAGTGCTGGTCGCCGTGGTTGTGCTGCCACTGCCGGGTGTCACGGACGACGAAGGTGGCCGCGCGCTGCGTGGCCAGAGCTTCTTCAGGGAGCTGCCGCGGCGCCTCCGGAGGGCGAGGCGCGATCCAAAACAGCACTACAGCGGCTGCGATCCACAGCGGGAGTCCCCAGCCCGGCTTCTCGTCGCCCACGACCACCTTGGTATCACCCCGGCCGCGACCCGCCCAAGCTTTCGGGTCTTGGGTCTACTT
>CAYGTG010000994.1:0-3513 GCA_964352485.1 uncultured Nannocystaceae bacterium
GCTCAAGGTCAGACGCGTGGACTGGGCCGCCGCTTGGGCCTTTGTGCAAGCGCTCTCCACCGTCGACACGCAGGTCATCTTCTTGGACTACAAGCGGCAGAAATACCTGTATCGCGCTGCCCAAGCGGCCGGCGCGGATGAGGGCACCCTGAAGTCGATGTTTCAGTATCCGCGGGGCGCCTACGCTCGCCGCGGCTTGGTGCGTCACTACCCCGGCCACGAAAAACACTTCCACGTCCGGTTTGGCTGCGGCCCGTGCGAGTTCACCTGCACGAGCGCTGCGTTGACCGACGCCGCACAAGCCAACGCCCCGGCGGATTGAGCGTGGCGTTGCTAGCTCGCGGCGCACCCATTGCCGGCCTCGCAGGAGACGGCACAGTTGGGCGCGCCGCCGCACGTGACGGCGCAGGCGGATCCGCAGTCGACAATCTCGCAGGTCTCGGCGCCTTCACACGCGAGCGTACAGCTGCCTTGTGGGCACGACAGGCGGCATGTTGCCGTATCGGTGCAAATGCTCGCGCAGCCCGGGCCGCCGCACGAAATGTTGCAGGTCTCGACGTTGATGCACTCGGTCGTGCAGGCGCCGAGATCACAGCTTTGGTTGCACGTATCTTCGTTCTCGCAGGAGAGCGTGCATCCAGGGGACGCGCACTGCTGGTTGACCTCGGCCGCGTTGGTCTCCGAGCTCCCATCCGAATCGCCACCGTTGCCAGATTCGGTTGGCTCGCCTGTGGTCTCGACGATGAGTACGTCGTCCTCGAGGTCGCAGCCCAGTGCGAGGACAAGGGGGAGGCAGAGCAGCCGCATCATGGGAGGGTCTCGAGTTGTTTGCGCAGCCGAGCGGCGTGAACGGTGTTGGGGTGGGCCTCGAGAAACGCTTCGACCTCGCGCTTGTGTGCGTCGGTCCGCCCAAGCTTGCGCAGGGCGTCGATTCGACCGAGCTCAGCCTCGCGACGGAGACCGCCTCCGGGAGCGGCTAGGTAGCGGTCAAACTGGGCGAGAGCTTTCTTGGCTCGGCCCGAGGACAGCTGCAGACGCCCCAGCGAGACTTGAGCCGCGCGCGCTTGGGCGCTTTGCGGGTAGTGGCGGATCAAGGCGCTGTACTTTCGGATCGCGCCCGCGGTGTCCTTCGCTGCGAGGGCATCTTGGGCCGTGCGGAGCAGCTCGTCGGCGGAGGGAGCAGGCGTCGCCTTTCGCCGAGGCGTGTCCGCGGGGGCAACGACCTCGGGCTCTGCCTCGGGGGGCGACCCTTCGAGGAGCTCGAGGATGGGGGGCTCGGCGAGCACCGGTGGGGGCGTGAGCGACTCGGACTTGGCGTGCTTGCGGACCGCCTCATCGGCCTCGCGAGGGGCCTCCACGTCGGGCGCCATGTTTCCTCGCTTCTCCGATCCGAGCAGCGCCTCGCGCCACGAGGGCGTGAAGATCACCAGGACGATCGCAGCGGCGAGCAGGACCGCCGTGACCACGGCCGGGCGAACCCACCGCGCGGTTGCGGCTGGGGCGATGACCGGCTTGTGGTTCACCTGGGACAGCGCGGCTTCGAGCAGCGCGTCGTCATTCATCTCGCCGTCGAGAGGTTCGTCGCCCAGGGAGGACCAGTCGAAGGAGTCGGGTGCGTGGTTCATCGGACGGCCTCCGTTGTGTGCATCGGCGCACCGATCTTCTGCTCTCGTCGAACGAGCTTGCGCAGGGTGGCAAGGCCGAGTCGCAGGCGTCCCTTGACGGTGTTGGGGCTCACCTCCGTGAGCTCGGCGACCTCGTCGAGGGAGTGGCCGAGCGCGTGATGCAAGACCAAGGCGCTGCGTTGAGCTTCGGGGAGCTCTCGAAGGTAGGCCTGCAGGCCGCGGGGGAGTTCTTCGGCCAGCCGCGACTCCCGGCCAGAGGCGTCCATCGCGTCCTCGACGCCCGCTTCGCTCGCGGTGGAGCGCTTTCGCTCCCGCTTGAGGTGACGCAGCGCAGCCCGGGTCGCGATGCGGGCGGCCCAGCGGTCGAGGGATGCGTCGCCACGGTAGGTGTGACAGCTGCGCAGCACCTCCAAGAGGGCGTACTGCGCGGCGTCGTCCGCGTCGGCCGTGGACGCCGCGAGAGAGCGAGCGACCTTGCGGACTCCCGGCAGAACGCGGCGTGCGACCGTGCTTTGGGCCGCGCGGTCCCCCTTCGAAGCCCGCTTCGTGAGTGCGACGTCGAGCGACTCGACCCTGGCTGGTTCGTCGCCCATCAGCGGTGCCCCGGCGCTGCTGGAGCATATCTGGCCAGACGGGGTCGCGTACACAACGCTGCAGTGGCGGGAGCCCGCTGCACTGGGTCAGTCTTTCTTGGCCCTGCCCAGGGCGACCTCGACCCCGGCCGCGACGAGGACGCGAACCCAGTCGGGTTCGTGACGGACGGTGGTCTCGCCGCTTCGGACGACGATGTCGGCGCGGGTCAGCAGGATGTCGATCCCCACGTCGAGGCCGACGCGCACCCTTCGTGCCGCGTGAACGCCGAGCCCCGCGTAGCCGATGCCACTGGTGAACACTCGAAGCCCGTCATCGCCTTGTTGCAGCGCCGGGTTGTTGCTCTCCAGCACCCGCGTCACCGGGTCCACGGAGACTGCGCCCCCTGCGGCGACATCGATTCTAGGGGCCAACGGCAGCCGAGCGCCAAACCCCAGCGTGATCGGATGACGGCGAACGTCGGTTCGGACCTGCCCGAGTGCGACGGCCTGGGTCGCGACGTAGGCGTATCGGGCCCACAGAGCCAGCCGCGGGCGAATCTTCCAGGTCACGCGGGCGGCGACGGCGCTTTGCCACGGCATCTGGGCCGAGAACGTGTTGCCGACATAGCTGAGGCGGAGCCACACCGGGGCTCGTTCTCGAGCCGGCCAAACCGGCAGTTCCGGGTCTGGCTGAGGCTCCGGGTCTGGCTTTGGCTCTGGCTCTGGCTCTGGCTCTGGCTCTGGTTCTGGCTCCGGTTCTGGCTGGAGTTCGGCCGGGTCGACCGGCTCCATGTCGCGGACCTCGCCAACCTGGAGCGCCATGCCGATGCTCACCGTGACGTTGGCGATGACCTCGGCAGCCATCGCGTCGAGTCCGTCGCCCTCCAGGCGCCGGGTCCAGACCGCGTTTGTGGATCCCTCGAAGAGATACAGCCGCATGGGAAGCGGTTCGGGGACCAGCCACAGAACGTTGTCGATCTCGTTTGCCTCGACAAGGGCTCTCGAGCGGGGGCCGAGCTGCGTGATCTCGAAGCTCGCCGGGTCGTAGAACTGCAGGTCGAGCTCGACGCCGGCGGTCTCGGCGTGGGCCTCGAGGGATGCGGCGACCCGTTCGTGGCCGTCGACACGGGGGAGCTGAAAGCCCACGACGGGCTCACGCTCGGTTGTTGCGACGGGTTCTTGGGGCACCACGGCGCCAAGAAGCGTTCCTGCGATGAGGGCAATCACGCGATCCGGAGGCTACCACCGGCGGGAGGGGCCGGTGGAGAGCGGGCCGAAGAAGACGCGGCCCTGGGTGAAGGGGCCGCGTCTTCTTC
>CAYGTG010000995.1:0-3506 GCA_964352485.1 uncultured Nannocystaceae bacterium
CACCTGACGCTGACGGTGCGCACGGCGACCGTCGGCGAGCGCACGATCACGCTGCCCACCGGGGCCCACCTCGGCTCCGTGAGGATGGATGGCAACGATGTGCCGATGGCCAAGGATTCCACGCAGCTGCGCCTGACCTTCCAGCCGGGGCTGCATCGGGTCGAGATCGAGTTCCAGCTCGATGAGGGCGTGGCCTCGATCGTTCGCGCGCCGGTCATCGATCTCGGCGGCCGAGCCGTCAACGCGCGGGTGAGCTTCAACGACTCGAATGCGAGCGAGCGCGTCGTGGTGTGGACCTCCGGGGAAGGCGTGGGTCCGATGGTGTGGCTGTGGCCGTATCTGGGGGTCTTGGCGCTGGTGGCAATTGCGCTCGCGCGATTCACCAAGCCCCCGCTCAACGCAATTCAGTGGTTCCTGCTGAGCCTCGGCTTTTCGGTGCTCGCGCTGCCCATCGTTTGGTCGTGGTTCGTGTTGGTCCAGTGGCGGGAGCGCTATGCCGGGAGGTTGCACGATGCGGTCCGTCACAACCTGGCGCAGATAGGGCTCGGCCTGGTGACGGTCGTGGTGCTCGGTGTTGTGGTGATGACGGGCATCGACCTGCTGAGCGCTCCGGCCTCCACGATCGTGCACAACTGGTCCGAAGGAACGCAGTTGTCCTGGTACGAGGACCGGGCCGCAGCCAGCACTCCGGCAGCGATGGTGGTCACGGTGCCAAGCAGCCTGTGGCGCGCGGTGTGGGCGGCGTGGGTCGTGTGGCTGGCGTGGAGTTCGGTCGCGTGGAGCAAGTGGGCGTTTGGGATTGCGTCGTCCGGACAGTGGCTGCGCAGTCGGCCCCAGCCTGCCGAAGAGGTGGTCGAGGGTGAAGCGCAGGATCTCCCGGCCGAAGCTCCACCGCCGACCGAGGATGCTGAAGACGAGTAAGGCTAGGACTTCCGGCCGCGCCTTCGCTTCTTCTTGCGCCGCCGCTTCTTCTTGCGCCCGACCGCGCCGCTGCATTGCACGTCAGCTTCGGTGCACCCATAGCGCACATGCATATGGTCATCGTGACCGCGCCACGCCCTGACGGTCGTCTTCTTCTTGGCTCGGGCGTCGGGCTCCAGGGTTGAGAAGAACGCCCGCTGCTCGGCCTCGCTCATCGTCTGCGCAGCGAAGGGGATCAGCTGCTCTTGGACCGAGCGAGCCATGAAGATCGACTCCACCGCGCGCCCGGCCAACAGGCGCTGCACCAATCCCCAGGTCGCCGCAGCGTCGAGGTTGTTGTCGGTGACGGCGACGAAGCGGTGGCCGTCATCGGGCTCGATCATGACGTAGCCGATGTCGACGTCACGGCCGGTGCGATGCGACTTGTGCGGCCGTGCACGCCCGCCTCCGCGGCGCGAAAGTTCCCCGAGTTTGACCGGGTTCGCCTCCGGATATCGCTCATGCCATTCGGCCAGCGAAGTGGCCAACTCTTTGACCGTCTGCCGCGTGGCGTAGCTGCGGGGTCGGTACCCACGCAGCATCCAGCCGTCTCCGGCGGGAAACGGAGCGGAGTTTTCGATCCTTCCGCGATTGGGTGCGCCGATCGAGCGCGAGACCGTACCGGGCTCGAACCGATAGATCACCACCCGTTGGCCCTGCTCGACCGCATCGTCGGCAAGTCCGGGGTTGAGCTCGCGGAGCTCCTCCTCGTCGGCGCCCCAACGATCGGCGAGCCGCTTCAATGACTCGTCGCGCGGAGCGTTCCACCAGACCGCGTCCAGATTCAGATGGGGACGCGCACAGGATGGGATGGTCGCTCCCATTCCATGAAAGGTGCGTGGGTCAGCCACCTCCAGTGTCGGCAGGACGTCGTCGGGCGCGCCTGCGTGTGCGGCACTGCAGGACGTGATGCCCGCGCACCAGGCCGCGAGCGTCAACGCGCGCAATACCGATCCGACCACCCCATCAGGGTAGGCCATGCGTCGATGCGATTCGCCGCTAACTGGGCCCATAACAACGTGCACGGGCGATCAAAGGGCGAGCCCGTCTACCGTGCGTGCAGTGGCGGGCTCGAAATCGTCGCCAACGCGGAGATTGTCTTCACGGCTGGCCGGCCCGTTTCGGACCTCCGCGTCCGGCGTCGAGCCCACAGAAATCGGAGGAACCCCTGGATAGAATCGTCCGCAGAGGCCTCTTTGCATTCGAACGAAACCGCGTTGTCGACGTTGGCGAGCATCACCGCCAAGGAGGCAGTCGAGCACGACCGGTTGGTGGACCGCTGGCGGATCGCCGCGCTGTACGAACATGCGCCGAAGGTCCTCGCGGCGAACGTTGTCAACGCGGCGGTTGTGACGGCCGTGCTGTGGAACCGAGTCGACTCGGTCACGCTTGTCTCATGGCTCGGCGCGATGATTGCGATGGTCGCGCTTCGCGGCATGCAGGGGCGTCGCTTTCGTCAGGAGGGGCCACCGTTCGAGACGGCACTTTGGGCCCGCCGCTTCACCGTGGGTTCACTGGCATCGGGCCTGCTGTGGGGTGGCGGCGCGCTGCTGCTGTTCACGCCCGGAGATCCGGCACCGCAGGTCTTGCTGGCGTTTGTACTCGGGGGAATGGGAGCGGGAGCGTCGAGCAGCGTCGCAAGCCACTTGCCTGCGTTCTACGCGTTTCTCGTCCCGGCCATGGTTCCGCTGAGCATCCGCTTTGCCGCGCAGGGCGGTGCGTTCCACTGGGGCATGGCCGCGATGCTGGGCTTGTTCGCGGTGCTCGTGACGATGATCGGACGCACCACGCATGGGATGCTCGTGGAGAGCTATCGGTTGAGCCTCGTCAATGCGCTGCTGGTGCAGCGCCTCGGTGACGCCCATCGCGAGCTGGAGAACACCAACGTCGCGCTCGAAGGCCGGGTGGAAGTGCGAACGCGCGAGTTGTTGGAGCAGCGGCGTGGTCGGGAGGAGGCTGAAAAGCGGCTACACCAGGCGCAGCGTCTGCAGGCCGTTGGGCGCCTCTCAGGAGGTATCGCGCACGAGTTCAACAACCTCCTCACCGTCGTCGTCAACAGCCTCGAGGTGATCGACGCCCAAGCCGATCCCGCCGCATTGCCCGAGCTGGTTCGGCAGGCGAAGAATGCCGCGCTTCGCGGCGGTGATCTAACGCGAAGTCTCTTGGCCTTCTCCCGACGCGAGCCGATGCGCAGAGAAGTCGTGGTGGTGGGCGATGCCATCGAACGTCTGACCTCGACCATCGTGGGCGCGACGTTGCCCGAGAGCATCGTGCTCGAACTCGCCGGCCTGGAGTCGCGCCTGTGTGCTGCGGTCGACCCGGCGTTGCTCGAGGCGGCGGTGCTCAATCTCGTTCTCAACGCCCGCGATTCGATGTCCGAGGGCGGCACGCTCACGCTCACGGTTGGGGTCCATTCCGTCGAGCAGCAGCCTCCGCTTGCCGATGGAACTTACGTCGAGATCACCGTCCGTGATACGGGCGTGGGGATCGAGCCCGCGACGCTCGAGCGCGTGCTCGAGCCATTCTTCACGACAAAGGGGGAGGGG
>CAYGTG010000996.1:0-2518 GCA_964352485.1 uncultured Nannocystaceae bacterium
AACCCGAGCAGGCGACCGCCTTGAAAGACGATGAGCGCTGCGACCTAGGCGATCACCGACATCCACACGAGCATGAAGATCCGCCACTTCCAGCCCCGCGTCTCCCGCTTGACCACCGCGACCGTCGACATGCACTGGCACGCATAGACGAAGAACACCATCAGCGCCAACCCGCTGAGCTTGGTGTGCACGGGATTCCCCGCTTCGTCGACATCCGAGCGCATCGCCTGGCGGAGCTGGACGGGGTCGTCATCGTCGGCCTCCATCCCGTACGCGAGGCCAAGGGTGCTCACCAGGACTTCGCGCGCGGCGAAGCTTCCCAGGATGCCGATGCCAACACGCCAGTCCTGGCCAATCGGTTCGACCAGCGGTTCCAATGTCTTCGCGACGCGTCCACCGTAGCTGGCCTCAATCCGCGTCGGTCCGTCCCCGCCGGCACCCGTGTCTTCGCGCGGGAACGACAACAAGGCCCAAAGCACGATCGTGAACGCCAAGATCACAGTGCCGGCCCCCTTGATGAACGCCACGGTCTTGTCCCACACCACGGCCAGCGTGTTGGCGAACCGCGGGATTCGGTACGGAGGAAGCTCGAGCATCAGCGGCGGCGTCGGGCTGATGAGGATCGTACGCTTGTAGAGGTAGCCTACCGCGAGCGCCGAGACGGTGGAGAGCAGATACATCGACAGCAGCAGAAGCCCGCGGTCCACCGAAGGGCTGATCACGGCGTCCTCGGGCGTGCTGACAAAGAGCGCACCGATCACGAGCGCGTAGATCGGAAGGCGGGCCGAGCAGCTCATGTACGGGATCATCAACATGGTGACGACCCGGTCCTTCCAGCTGGAGATGGTCCGCGTTCCCATGATCGCAGGGATGGCGCATGCATAGCCGCTGAGCAGCGGAATGAACGCCCGCCCGTGCAGCCCCAGCTTCGACATCAGCTTGTCGAGCAGGAACGCCGCGCGTGCCAGGTAGCCTGAGTCCTCGAGCAATCCCAAGAACAGAAACAGCATCGCGATCTGGGGCACGAATACCAAGACGTTGCCCACCCCCGCGATGAGCCCCTCGGTGATCAGATCGGTGAGCAAGCCCGGGCCCAGTGCGCCCGCGATCGCCTCGCTCAAGGCTCCAAAGCCATCCTCGATCAGGCCCACCAACGGATCGGCCCACCAGTAGATCGAGACGAACACCAGCCCCATGGTCGCGACGAATCCCAGCAGCCCGAGCACGGGATGTGTGAGCACAGTGTCGACGCGCTCGGACGTCTTCATCGCCGGGGCGTCGTCGATGCGGTCGCCCAAACCCAGCATGCCGAGAATGGAGTCGACGGCTGCGTAGCGGGCCGAGACCAGCCGTCGCGCCGCGGTCCAGCACGCGTCGCGACCGACAGCCGAAAGCGCTTCCCGCTGCTGGGCTGTGGCCCCGGTGAGCTCGACGGTGTCCGCAGCCGCACAACAGAGCAACCACCGAGCCTGAGCGCGGCTCGTTCCCGCACCCTCGAGTTTGGCGAGGGCTGGACGGACCTCGGGCTCGTTCTCTTCTGCGTACTCGCGGGCTGGGGCAGCTCGAACATCATCGAACGCTCGGACCAACGCTTCGACTCCATCTCCGGTGCGGCCGTTGGTTTCGACCACGCGCACGCCGAGTGCATCTTCGAGCTCCGATGCGTCCACAGCGATGCCGGCATCCCGTGCGGCGTCGACCATGTTCAGCGCAACCACGGTCGGCAACTCGAGCTCGAGCACCTGCAGCGCGAAGTAGAGATTTCGAGCGAGGTTCGTCCCGTCGAGGACCAGGAGGACGGCATCCGGCGGGGCCCCGTCGATCCCTCGCAGGCACCGAAACGCGACGGCCTCATCTTCGGACACCGCCGAAAGCGAGTACGTTCCCGGGAGGTCGACGAACCGGCGCTCCGCTGTGCCCCACCGAGACGCGAGCTTTCCTTCGCGTCGTTCGACCGTCATCCCCGGGTAGTTGCCCACGCTGTGGCGTGAACCCGTGAGCACGTTGAACAGGCTCGTCTTGCCAACGTTGGGGTTGCCCGCAACCGCGATGTTCATGGGCCCGACTCCACGATCTGGATTCGAGCCGCCTCGGCGCGGCGCAAGGAGAGGTGAAATCCACGGATCCGAAACTGCAGCGGGTCCCCGGTCGGCGCCCGCTTCAGCAGAGTCACCACCGTCCCCGAGACCAACCCCATCTCCAGCAATCGAAGGGCGGTCGCGTCGGTTCCCCCGACGTCTGTGACGACGCCTGACTCCCCCACCTGCAACGTCGCCGCGCTCAGCATGGCGGCGAGCATTCCGGCTGGGTGCGTGGACCGTCAAGCGGGGATTCCCGCGCCGCGGGGCCACTGGCGCTTGCCACCCCGCACTGGGGCACCCATGCGCAAGGAGCGGTACGCGCCTGCGCGCTGCCAGCTCCCTGCACTGAGGGTTTGAAAGCGCGCCTGCGGCCGATTTCGGCGCCAGGGCCAATTCCTTCGCCGCGGTGTTCAGCATTCGGCAAACCGGCCGGGGAC
>CAYGTG010000996.1:2528-3503 GCA_964352485.1 uncultured Nannocystaceae bacterium
GGGACCGTACAATGGCAGGAGCTACCGGTGAGCCCCCGCCCCCCCAAAGTCCCGCGTGAGGGCACCGACCTCCCCGACGGCGCAGACAGCCAAGCGAGCGCGGACTCGGCAACCGTTGCGCTCGCGAGCAGCGAAGACGCCGCGGTCGAAGAGCCGCGGATGGCTCAGAAGATCGGCCGCCATGTTGTGCTCGAAGAGATCGGTCGCGGGGGGATGGGCTCGGTGTACCGGGCGTACGACCCCAAGCTGCAGCGCGAGGTCGCGCTCAAGCAGCTTCGTGCCAGAGCGCTCGGAGAGGAGGGACGCGCACGCTTCGAACAGGAGGCCCGCGCCATGGCCAGCCTCTCTCACCCCAACGTCGTCAGCGTCTACGATGTCGAGCTCTTGGATGACGGGCAAATCGTGCTCGTCATGGAGTACGTGGACGGGCCCACGCTTCGCGCGTGGTGCAAGCAAACCACACGTCCTTGGCAGGAAGTGCTGGAGCCGTTCCTCGGAGCCGGGCGCGGCCTGGCGGCTGCACACAGGGCCGGCATCCTCCACCGTGACTTCAAGCCCGCCAACGTGTTGGTCACGCCGGAGGTCGCCAAGGTCACCGACTTCGGACTCGCCAAGCGCGCGAAGGATGCCTCCGGTTCCTCCATCTCCGCCAGCAACGGAAACTGGGAAGAGGTCGGCGACGACGACCTCACCCGCGCGGGCGAAGTCATGGGGACGCCGCGCTACATGGCCCCGGAGCAGCACCACGGCAAGGAGCTATCGCATGCAGTCGACCAGTTCGCCTTCTGCGTCGCGCTGTGGGAGGCCTTCACGCAAGCCCCACCCTACAGCGGAGCCAACCTCGTTCGCCGCAAGGCGAAGGGTCCACCCGAGTGGCCCACCGTGTGCGGTCCTCGCTGGCTTGGCGACGCCTTGTCACGCGGCCTCGCACCCAAGCCCGAGGAGCGCTGGCCGTCCATGGACGCCCTCCTCACG
>CAYGTG010000997.1:0-3501 GCA_964352485.1 uncultured Nannocystaceae bacterium
CACCGACACTGAGGCGGTATGGGCCTGCCCCCCATCAAGCTCCGCCTCAGTGTCGGTGAGGCTGCACAGGCGCGCAACCTCAGGCTCGTCCGTGGTGCAGGTGGCTCAATCGCGCATGCCCAGCTCGCAGGTCATTCGGCCGTTCTTCGGCACGAGCTTCCACGGTGGGAGTGCGGGCAGCGGCGGTGCGGCGTCCCCACAACCGGGGTCAGCACCATCCGCTTCGTGGTCGAAGTCGTTGTCGACCTGGTCGGTGCAGGCTGTGGTGGAGTCCTTGGACTCCGGGTCCGGGTTGGCGGTCAGCCACGTGTCCGGAATGTCGTTCCACATGGTTTCGAAGAACGTCTCGTACTGCTTGGCGAGCGCGGGGCTGTGAACGATGATCGTGTTCTCGTCGTTCTTGGTGTCGCCCGACGAGGTCCAGTTCATCGAACCGGTGATCACGGTCTGTGTGTCGATGACCGCGGATTTCATGTGCATCTTGCCGCCCCAGTTCTCCACCTTGACGGCGATGCCTGCGGCCCGAAGCAGCTCGTGCTTGGTGTAGCCGTTCTTGGCTCCGGTCGCGTCCATGATCACCCGAACCCGAACCCCACGGCGGTATGCATCGATCAGGTCGGCGACGACGTGTTTGTGGGTCAGAAAGAACACGGCGATGTCGATCCTGTCTTGCGCGTCGCGAAGAATCGGTCGCAGTCGGGAGCTGATCGGAGACTCCTGGGGCGAGAAATAGACTTCGAGCTCTGCGTCGGGAAGCTTGAGCTTTTTCTGCCCTTTGGGCCTGGGCTTGCGACCGTGGTACCGGCCGTCCTCGTACATCTGCTCGAACTCCTCGGTGTACCAGCGCGCGAGCGTCTTCGACTCCACGACGGTGACCAGGTTGGCGTTGTAGCCGCCCGTACCCGAGTCACTGACGTTGGTGGATCCCGTCCACACGTGGCGCCCGTCCACGATGAAGAATTTGTCGTGCATGATTTTTGCGCCGCCCTCGATGGGCTCGCGGCTGGCGTGGGCCGCAAGGAGGCACGATTCGCCGAGGTCGTAGGCCAGGCACTGCAACGGACCTTCGAAACCGTCAGGGCGGTCGCACTTGGGTTCGCGGTCGTAGCGTGCGCGAGCCTCTTGCCTCGCGATCTTGAGGTCCGCCTTGAGGTCGCTTCGGACGTTCTCGAGCGCCGCGACCAGCTCTTCGGTACTCGAGTAGTAGTTCTGTCCGTCCAGGTCGCGGTCGACGACACCGCGGACCTCGACGCCGCGGGACTTGGCTGCGACCAGTGCGGTCTTGATCACCGTCTGGTTCCGCATGCCGTAGATCGCGAAGTCGATGCTGCTCTGGGCCCCCTCGATGAGGGCGAGCAGTGCCCGGCAGTGCTCGGCTTCGCAGATGTCCTGCGGGCGATCGAATTGCCTGGGGTCGTTGAGGATGAGCTTGATCGAGCCTTCTTCAGCCACAGGCTTCCCATCCCCGGGCAGGTCAGAGGCGGTCCTGGGCTCGCATGCGAGCAGGCCGAGCAGAGGGAGCAGGGTCAACGCCGTGCGCACGGCCGCAGTCTACTCCGCTTGGTGCCTTCCTGTGCCAGCAGACCGTTCTCGGTCGCACGGGGCCGACTGATTCGGCTACTGTGGATGCCATGCAGGGCCAAGGAAACGGTGGCGGACAGTGGGGGAACGGACAGCCGCCCGGACAGCCGCCGCATCCCGGACCGCCGCAGCAAGGGCATCCGCAGCAAGGGTATCCACCGCAAGGGCACCCGCAGCAGGGGTATCTCCAGCCCGGACACCCGCAGCAGGGGTATCCCCAGCCCGGACCGCCTCAGCAGGGGTACCCACAGCCGGGATATCCACAGCCCGGGCAACCCCAGCAACCCTACGCTGGCCCGCCGGCGCAGCTCACCTCCGGGCTGTACGTGACCGCGGAGTTCATCTTCTTGCAGTGGATGCTGCTGATGACCGGCCCGGTGATCACGGTGTACGGCCGACCGATTCCGTTCAAGTGGAACCGACCACAGGTCGTCCCGCTCCCGCCGGGCAACCACCCCATCAACATTCACTTCCCCTGGGTGTTCCAAAAAGGGAACAGCACCGATGCCGTCGTGCCGGTCCATCCCGGTCACGCCACCGAACTCAAGTACAGCACCTCGTTCTTTGTGTTCACCTCTGGAACGATCGCTCCCCGGGGCTTCCGTCCCTGGGGAACATAGGCGCCCTTACCGCCCCGCTGCGACGACGCAGCCGCAGCTGCGCTATGCTTTTGGCTCTCGACGGTACGCAGGAGCGACCCGATGCACGACGACACGGACTCGACCATGAGCACGCTGGGCAGGGCCGGTGCGGAGGCCCGCATCCGGGGGATCCTCGCGGCGCTGCCCGACTTGATGTTCATCATCTCGAAAGACCTGGTGTTCGAGGAGTTCCAGACGCCGGCTCCTGACAGGCTACTGATGCCACCCAGCGGCTTCGTGGGCAAGCGTGTGGACGAGGTCTTGCCGCCCGATGTCGCGAGCCGGGTGAGCGACGCCGTGCTCGGGACTCTGGCGGATGGCGAGCGCCGAACCGTCCCCTACGCGCTCGACTTCCCCGATGGGCGACAGTGGTTTGAGGCCATCTCGGGCCTGTGCGATGACGACTCGGTGCTCTTCGTGGTCCGAGACCGGACCCGACAAGTGCTGACCGAGGAGCGTCTTCGCATGAAGGACCGGATGGCGTCGCTGGGCACGCTCGCTTCGGGCGTTGCTCACGAGATCAACAATCCGCTGACCTACGTGCTCGGAAACCTCGACTTCATCCGTGATTCTCTCGAGCCTGGTGGGGACGCCGAGTTGCTCGGCGCCTTCTCCGACGTGGTCCACGGACTCGAGCAGGTCACCGCGTTGATCGGCGATCTCCGCGTCTTCTCGCACCCTGGACGAACCGAGGTCACCGCGGTCGACCTCAACCACGTCGTCAAGGCAACCCTGCGCATCGCCAAGGGCGCGCTCGATCGACACGCCGTCTTGGTCCACGAACCCCGCGAGCTGCCCCCGATCTCCGGCAACGCAAGCCAGGTGGGGCAGGTTGTGTTGAACCTCGTCACCAACGCCATCGACGCGATCGAGTCCGGCGCTGCCGCCGACAACGAGATTCGGATCGACACGCACGCCAAGGACGGAAAGGTCGTGTTGACCGTCAGCGACACCGGTGCCGGCATTCCGACCGAACTCGGAGAGCGGATCTTCGACCCATTCGTCACGAGCAAGGCGGTCGGCAACCGTACCGGCCTGGGGCTCGCGATCTGCCGCAGCATCGTCGTGTCGCTTGGGGGAACGATCCGCGCCAAGAGCCGAAAGCCTCGCGGTACCACCGTCACCGTCGCCTTCCAACGCTACGAGTCCTCCCCCGGCGCGTCGACGCAGAGCCCTCGAAACCTCCCCTCGTCTGAGCCTGGCGATGCGCGAATCTTGGTCGTCGACGATGACGACCGCGTCGCGCAAGTCACGGCTAGGGGGCTGGAGGGCTACGAGG